>CALKXO010000497.1 GCA_938003615.1 uncultured Pirellulaceae bacterium
CTTCGACGAAGGCAAACGTTTTGTCCCGATCTTTCTTTCCGGGAGAAGTCTCCACTCCACTGGCGACGTCAACGCCGGCCGGATGAGCCACAGCGATTGCCTTGGCGACATTTTCGGGCGTCAGTCCGCCGGCCAAGAATACTGGTACGTTGGCGTCAATTTTTGAAAATCCCTGCCAGTCAACTTGCTTCCCTGTGCCGCCATATTCGTCAGGTGTCGCCGCATCGATTAACAGCGCGTCGACGCCGACGTCCATCCACTGCTGCGCCTCAGCGGTTACCGCTGGTAGATCCAGCGCTTCGGTTTCACTGTGTGGGGAAGTTCTGATGGCCCGAACGATGTCGAAACTCAGCCCCGCGGCGTCCCTTAATTCTCTTAGCTTTGGCACCAGTTCAGGTTTTTCGTCACCGTGAAGCTGAACCGTCATCAGACGCCCGATTTTCGCGATGTCTAAAACTGTATCGGCTGACTCGTTGACGAAAACTCCGACGATGACCATCTCCGAATGGGTTTCATGGACCGCATCGACGACAATTTTGGCGATGGCGGGTTCGATGTAACGTTTGCCCTTCGCAAAGAAATTAAGGCCGATCGCGTCGGCGCCCGAACTGGCCACCATGATGGCGTCATCGACCGTTGTAACGCCACAGATTTTGATTTTGAAAGGGAAATTCATCTCTATAAAGGTATTCGGTCAGCAGATCGGTGGGAAGTAGGAAACTGCCGTTGAAATTTTCTTGAAAGCAAAGATGATTTCCGATTCCAAAAGTCCTGCTTGATCAACGTCCACGATGACTTTCAACACTGACCAAATTCAATACATCGCCAATCGCAAGTTGCTGGTCGAACATGATGCGCTGCCGTTGATGGTGTGTGGAGTGGCAGGTGTTTCGGGCTACAACGCGTTTCAACAGCTGCGGAAGAAGTACGGCGATACTGTCTTTGGACAACGCCCGACGAGGAACTGGCCGTTGTCTGGCGAGGGAATCATTGGGGCTGATCTTGAAGATCCAATCGCTTTTGCGAAAGTTTTGAAGGATCGCAACATCAAGACGGTACTCAATTGTGCGGGCACCTGTGCGTTAAAGGCTTGTGAGCTTGATCCGGACATGGCGCAGCGCGTCAACGTCTTCTGTATCGAGAACCTCCTTAAAACGCTTGAGGGCACGGATATTCGCTTGGTCCACCTTTCCATCGATCTGGTCTATTCGGGAACTGGCGATGGCGGCCACGTGGAAACCGATGAAACCGATCCTGTGACGGTCTACGGAAAAACGATGGTGGAGGCCGAGCAGTTGATTCTCTCGACGAGGCCAGATGCGTGCATTTTGAGAATCTCTCTACCGATGGGGATCAGCTTCAACGGTCACGCTGGTGCGATTGACTGGATCGCATCCCGTTTCAAAAAGAACAAACCAGCGACATTGTACTTCGACGAGGTCCGTACGCCGACGTATTGCGAATGTCTGAATGAGACGATTGAGGACGTTGTGGTTTCCGAGATGCGTGGGCTGTACCACTGCGGGGGAACGCGGAAGCTGTCCTTGTATCAGATCGCACAAATCGTCAATCGCGTTGGCGGGTACGATCCGGATTTGCTGATCGGTTGTCCACGTATCGACGCCGGACCGATTCCGCCTCGGGCGGGCAACGTTACGATGAATTCAGACCGATTGGCAGAAGCCATCGGCAGAAAGCCGTTCCTGCCGTGGCCGCTTAAGAACGAACAAGTCCCAGACAGCACTGATTGGCATTACCAACGCGTCGGGGACTTTGGTTCGGAAGATAGGGTTTTTTCTGAACTCTATCTGAGACCGATTACATAATCGAGAAGTAATTCTCGCATGCGAAGTCCAGCGTTTCTTCAGTCATCTCGCGATCAATTTTTAGATACTTGCTGTAGTTAACCACTTGCAGCAACAAGTCACGTGGGTGACAGTTTCTGAACGGACGATCGGTCGGCAAGTAATGCTTCTCGATCAAGTACTTGATCATTTCCGGACGCCACTCGAACTTGTAGATCTTGCACATGATCTCGAACAATTTTACAAAGTTCTCGATCGATGGATTCTCGACCTCAATCTTGTAAGGGATACGACGTAGAAACGCGTCGTCAACTAGATCCTTAGGCTCAAGGTTGGTCGAAAACACAACCAACTGGTCAAACGGGCAAAGGATTTTTTTACCATTGCTTGTGTTGAGAAAGTCATATCGCTTTTCCAATGGAACGATCCAGCGGTTAAGCAGTTCGTCGACCGACATGCGTTGGCGGCCAAAGTCATCGATCAACAATAGCCCAGTGTTGCTCTTCATCTGGACAGGTGCTTCACTGATGCCGGTTTGTGAGTTGTACTGAATTTCCAAGTGTTCCATCGTCAATTCACCACCGACGACGATCGTAGGACGCTTAATGCGGACCCATCGTTTGTCGTAGGAGTTGCTGGCCAACAGGCTCTCGTCGTTCTCCAGCGGAACTTCCTCGTGGTTCATTGGATCGAAGAGACGAACAATGTCGCGGTCCATGGTGATCGCGCGGGGGATCCAAACGTAAGGTCCAAAAGCGGCCGTGATGCGCTCGGCAATACTTGTCTTTCCGTTTCCGGGATAACCAAACAGGAACATTCCTTTTCCGCTGTTAACGGCAGGGCCGAGTTTGGTCATTAGTTTTGGATCAATCAATAGATCTGAGAAAGCTCTTTTCAGATCTTCTTGGCTTGGGTTTTGGTTGTTGATCGTCTGTGCTTCGACGCTACTGACGTAGTCATCGAAAGCGACAGGAATACTACCAAAGTAAGAACACATTTCCGAATAGCGTTGCCCACGATCACGTCCCATTTCAGTCAAACGACAGATGTAGTCGTTCATCGCGGCTTGATCCACATAGCCCAGAATTTGCTCTTGCTTCAATCGAGTGATGATGTCGTCGATCATGCTAAACGGCAGGCAAACCTGTTCACTGATTTCGCGAATCGACGCCTCGCCGCGCGCCAGCAGGTATTTGATGACGATTTCTTCTACCAACGCACCGTTGATTTTTGCTTCCTCCATGGTTTGCGGTTCTTTGGGAAGAAATGTGTTGCCGTCAGCCAGTGCACGCTCAGCTATCGTTGGGGTATGTGCTTCCACGGGGGCTTCTGCGGGATGTAGGGAGTGACCTTCAGGTGCTAAGGGGCGACTGTCAACCAGCGGGCGAACGGCGGGGGCGATAGGTGGCTGTTGTGGCGGATGTTGAACCGCAGCTTGAGCCGGCGTTGGAGACGCATTTGGAGGCATTGCAGGAGCGGGAGGTGCGGCGGCAACAGGGGGGGGACCCGCTGCCAGTCCGTTGATGCGTTCAAGCATAGCGTCGATTCCTGCATCATTGGTTGCGGTATTTGAAGGATCCATAATTTAATAACTTTCTAAAACTCTAGTAAAGTCGATTTGCGCTTGCATATCGGGGAGACGCAAGTTTACAAATGATCGTTTAACATCAACAATGAGCCCGCCATTCTCGGGGCAAAAACGCTCTGGCGTTCTCGCTCTGGTGCTCTGGGGTTAGCCTAGGTTTCGTTAACAGAGCTGTCAAAGAACGGCTTCGAAAGTTACCGAACTCGACAACGGCCGTCTTGTTGAGTCGCTTATTGTTCCGGTTGTATCGAAAACACGCGTTGTATTACCTTTCTCTCACTTCTACTTATCAATTCTCCATGCTCGGGCGCGGCGGTGGATCACTGCGCGTTTGGCGACTGCTTTTTGGGCGACGTTCTTTTTGGGGGCGGGCTCCGATAGGCACAACGCGCGGCTTCGTCCGAGTGACCATGATCACGCTATTGATCCTCACCGCGATTGATGCAACGGCGCATGCCGCGCTGCAAGACAGATGGGCCGAAAACTCGACTTCAAAGCGCCGAGTTTCACCTAACGTTATCGCATCGAGAGCAGGTAGTTTGATCCAGTGGGAAACTGACGTCGACGTGGCGTTCAGAAAATCGGCAGCAAGTGGCAAAGCTGTTTTTTGGTATGTCCCCCGCCTGCCCGACACGTTTATGGATCGAGTGAAGTCGCTGGATATATATATGAAAGCCGGGCCATTTTCATGGCCGCAGATCATTGCTCCAATTAGTCAAAGCTTCATTCCATTGGTCGCCGTCCCAAACAAGGCTTGGCAAAGACGTTTTAATCTCCAGCGATACACTTTTGTCGAGCCGGGCTTCCTGGTCTTTAAGGCCGGCGAAAAAACATCGGACGCAAAGGTTTTACACCGGACAGATCGTCTGACGACGTTACACATTCCATGGCTCGAACGGATGATTTTAGCGCTGGCCAAGCGTGTTGAGGAACAAGGCGGAATTGAATCAGGAGATTTTCCGTCCACGAAGTCGCCAGCGTGGATGGAACAAATTCGACAAGCGTTCTGGGATCGGAATTATGGAGTAGTCGTGCAGTTATGTCAGCAAAATCAAGAAATGTTGGGAGAAATGGCGGTTGAACGTGACTTGCGTCTGGCGATGGCCACCTTCCGGTTAGGGCAGCATCAAGCTGCCTCGGTTATGTTTTCTAAAGTAGCAGCGCGGTATCCCGACCATCCACTTGGTCACAAGGCAGCGGCTGAGGCGCAGGGGATTGGACCTTTTGTGCGCGGCTTTGAAATTCACTCGGCCATTCCAGATGCTGCTTTAGACGTAAAAACAAGTTCGGCAGTTGATCCAACGCATCCGGTATATCGCGTCGAGCAACTTCGTCGTCGAGGCGCTGATTTCCTATTGAGCATGCAGGATGAATCGGGCGGGTTCTTCGACAGCGACTACGATTTTGGCGGGGCCGACAGTTTGCCCAACGTTCACGTCGCGGTGACGGCGATTTCTGGTCTGGCACTACTAAACCAGCTTCAACACCAAGCCGACGCTCAACGTCGTGCCGCGATTGCTTCGGCAGTAGTCCGCGCCGCACGGTTTGCCGCCGACGATGCGAACTTATGCTTGAGCGACCGTGACGAGATTTTTTGGGCGCTGGCGTACCGTTTAGATTTGTGGACCGCTATCCATCGCAGCGGCCTAATAACGATCCCCGTGCAGGAGAGCGGCCCGGTGGTCAAACGCTGCGTGGAAGATCTTGTGCAAATTCAAACGAGGACAGGTAGCTGGTTTCACGAATACGCCAATCCCTTCGTGACAGCCACCGGTGTCATGTCGTTAAGTCGTGCGGCGGAAGTTTCTGATCTTGCTGTCGACACGCCTGCCCGTGCGTCTGCCGACACGCCTTTCAGCACATCTGCGAACTCCGCCATCATCAACGGAATCCGATCGCTGGCCCGACAACGTCATCGAAGCGGCGCTTTCCCGTATCTGGATCGATCGTTAAAAGTCGTCGATGAAAATTCCGTGGCGCCAAACGAGCAGGCGGCGGCTGGCCGGATGCCGCTTTGCGAGGCAGCGATTTTCGTCGGGGGTAATTCGTCAGATCAACGACTTGCGGCGGCCATCGCATCGTCATTCAAACATCACCAAAACCTAGAGGTGGCTTACAAATACGACGACCACACCGACACGTGGGACTATGGCGGATTCTTTTTTTGGTTTGATATGCGCGGTCGTAAGCAGGCGATCGAGCTCCTGCCGAAATCCAAAATCAGGAGAAAGTTTGAGCAACGATTAGAAGCAATCGTGATTTCTAAATCCGAAATCGATGGCTGTTATGTCGATTCTCATGAGATTGGTCGTTGCTACGGGACCGCAATGGCTTTGTTGTGCTTAGAGAAGTAGTGTCATTCCTTCGTTTGATTTTTCTCCCCGTCCTTGTGACAGCACGTCGTCCTTTTATTAGAATACAGGGACCAAAGTCACTTTCTGACAAAACACTTTCTGACCCAAATTTTCACGGCAGACACGACGATGAGCTTCCTAGATCTACTCGAGCAAATCCTTCAACCGCAAACTCAGCAGGGTTCCGGTGGCGCTTCATCCGGTGGACGCTCTGGCGCGAACCTTCCGGCGCTTGATCCCGTGCCGGAAACGGGAAAGGGGGGCGTTGGAGATGTGATGAAGTCGGTCGTGCAGATCGTCGCACTCAAGAAAGGAATGATGGGAGGCATGTCTTCGGCGTGGACAGGGTCTGGAACCATCGTTCACCCACAAGGAATAATTCTGACCAACTGCCACGTCGCGCACCCACGCGCGATGGGCATTCCCGGCGCAAGCGCCGATAGAATGGGGATTTCGATTACCGAGTCGTCCGATCGCGCTCCGGCACTTTCCTATTTTGCGGAAGTCGTTGCACACGACCCAAATCTTGATCTGGCCGTGATGAGAATCGTTTGCGATGTCAAAGGTCGCCGTGTTCCGCGTTTGAATCTGCCGGCGGTCGCGCTTGGTGATTCAGACTCGATGGAATTAGGCGACAGGATCTCGATCTTTGGCTATCCGGGGATCGGTGGCGAAACGGTTACCTTTACGTCGGGCAATGTGTCGGGATTCTCCAAGGAACGGGGCGTCCGAAGCAACCGAGCGTGGATCAAAACAGACGCCACGATCGCCGGTGGCAACAGCGGTGGAACAGCTGTCAACGCCGACGGTTTTCTC
>CALKXO010000498.1 GCA_938003615.1 uncultured Pirellulaceae bacterium
CGGACGGTACTACTCAGCACACATTTGCTTGACGACGTGGAACGGATTGCTGATCGGGTGGCAGTCATGGTTGGCGGACGGCTCAAAGTGGACACGTCGATGGACGATTTTGTGTCACGTGTCTCATTGTTTTCGGTCAAATCTAATGGCGTTGATGCGCAATCGGCGGCGAAAGCCATTCCGGGGCTAATTGAGGTCCGGCAGGTTGGGGATCGCGTTCAAATGGCGATCGCGGACGCCAATGGAGTCGCTCACGCGGCGATGGAGAAGTCATTTGGCCGCTGCGAGCAAATTGAGACGACTTTGAATGATGCCGTGTTGGCGTTTCTGACGCGTCAACGCGGCGATGGTTCTTTCTTTTCCAGCCCGGTGTCGATCACGCACAACAAAGTAGCTCAAGGAGCAAGCACATGATTTCGATTTTCAAGAAAGAGCTACGAGATTGTATAAAGTGGGTGCCGGCCGGAATGCTGATTGCGTTGGTGATGATCTGGCAATCCTTGCCGATAAGAATTGAACAGATGTTTGGAACGGAAGCGTATCTGATGGCCGCGATCGGTTGGTCGGCCGCGTTGATTGCCTTCGCTTTTGGATTGCTACAATCCCTATTTGATATTCGCAATGATGCACGAGGGTACTTGCTGCATTTGTCCCGTCCGACGGTCAGATATTTTCTGGGCCAAAGTTGCTTCGGGTTTCGTGGCGTATGTTTTGTCACTGACGCCGGCGGTGCTGGTGGGTCTGTTTTATCTGAACTCTAAAGGGCTAGAGTTCCTTCCGGTGTCTGGGTGGCAATTGATCCCCGGACTACTTTTGGCATTGGCAACATTCCTGCTGCATCCGACCGCCATGTGGGTAGGCAATCGAGACGCAAGATGGGTTGGCACGCGCGTCTTGCCGTTGGCGGGCATCGTGACGGTCCTGTTCTTTATCAGCGGGTGCTATGGGATGGGTTCTAACGGAAGGAACTCGACGGAGCGGTTGTTGTTGTTGTTGTTGTTGTTGTTGTTGTTGTTGTTGTTGTTGTACGCCTCTTTGTGGGCTGTCCACATTGTTGCGGCTGTTGTGGTCTTCGTTGCAGCCCGGCATGCATTCTGCAATCGGCAGATGCTGCCTCCAGCCAGCGGTAAGAACGCTTCTTCATGGGCTCAGTTTTTGGGGCTGACTTTCTCAGCGATCGTGGTTGCAGCTGTGACCATCGTTTTCGTTCTTTCGTCTTTGTATCCACCTGAACCCACCTACACGACTCGGCAATTGTTGATGAATTCCGATGGTGAGTTTCAACAGGTTCAGATTGAGCATAACCATTGGAATTGGGACGATGCGCAGTATTCCGTTCGGTCGGCGGCTGAGTCAGAGATTGATTATGCCCCCGTCGAGGAACAATGGAAGTTGGCTGAGTACTCCATAGTCACCAAGGCGAATCAATATCGGTACTCGTGGTTTAATCAATTCAACGACATGGGTGATTATGCGGCTGGAAAGAATTCGAGAGGACCGATACGTCTCTTCGCGCATCAGGGGCGTCTGTTGGCGTACGGACGTAATCAGCTGACAGCAATCATTACGCCACAAGGCGTTAAGCGCGATGTGCGAGATGCACAAGCAACGCATGGCAACTTTCAGAATTTGGCGGTGCTCTCACACGTCAAGGCAGGTGACGGCACTAGTGGGCAGCTTGGGAGAGATCCGCTTGTGGTAGATTCCACCGGCCTATTTCAGTTAGACTCCACGACCCTAGACATGCATCGGTTACTTTCCGAAAGCGTTGAGCGCGTCTGCCTCCTTTATGCCGACGATAAATCTCCGGCGACCCTTTGGACGGTTAGTCACGGAGCGTTGACGCGGCATGAGGTCTCTTCTGTCGAAGACGATTTGGAGCTAACGGAGAAGGAGTTGGCAAATGACAGCCACACAATCTCTCTACCGTTGCTTCGAATCGATAGCTCTATGAAGTACGAGATTGGTCTGCCAGAAAAGTACTGCTCAATCAGCGTTTTCCGAGGTGACGATGGTCGGTACGGCTATGTGAGATACAACTCCGCTAACAAAAAGCATTTCTATGGGATGTTAAGTGAGGATGGGAGTGTCGAGAAGATTGGACCGCTGTATGTACCTCCTGTTGCCGTAGCCAATCAAGACTATCTTGCACTGTGGATGCCTCCAGTCGTCGCTTACGCAGTTTGTGTTTGGGCATTCATGTTTGGAATGGTTGGAGCATCGTCCCCCTTCGGATTACTGGGCTACGCGCTCGCGCAAGCCTTGTTGGCCGCGGTCGGGACGTTTTTGCTTTGTAAATGGTTGGATCTCTCGGGTCGATACTGCTGGATTTGGACGGTTGTCGCGCTTTTTGGCGGCTGGGGAATTTGTCTCGCCGCCGTTGCTTGCCACAATCGATTGGTGAAGGAAGCTTGCTCTCACTGTCATAAGCAAACACGCGTCGATCTAGAAAATTGCACTCAGTGCGGGAAATCGTGGCTGCCGCCGGAGTTGGATCAAATCGAGATCTTTGACAACCTTGGCAAGGCGGCTTAAAAAGGGGGCGTGTTCTGGATCAACCGTTCGTTCGTAACAAGAACTAAATTTATGAATCGCATGTTTCACGTGGGGGCGACCGCTCTTCTGCTTGTTCTCTCAAGCATCTTAGTTTCGGCTGCGAGAGGCCAAGAACGCGATAGGAACGGCGGTGGGCAGCCCTCCGAGTTTTATGATCCTATTGTGCGCGTTGTTGAGGGCTGGACGGTCAAAGTCGATCCAGAGCTGTTGGCGGATGACAACAAAAAGGACGCAGAACATGTGCTGAAAGCCCTCGCCAATCATTTGCAGCGTGTCGTCTATATTCTGCCTCCTGACAGAGTGAAAGCGCTGCAAAAAATCTCGATTTGGATTGAGCGCGATGGAAACGGTCGTGGCTTAGTTTACCACCCAAGCCCGAATTGGCTCGAGGCGCATGGATTCGATCGACGGTTGGCGAAACACGTTCACGTACCGAAGATGGGACATCTGCTCGACCGGCATCAATGGGCGAAGCATCCATACGCGATCATGCACGAACTTGCTCACGCCTATCACGATCAGGTCTTGGGTTTTAACAACGAAGAGATCATCGACGCGTTCAAGCAAGCCAAGAAGAGCAAAAGCTATGAGTTAATCTTGTCCCACAATCACAACAAAGTAAATCACTACGCTTTGACAAACCATAAAGAGTACTTTGCGGAGTCAACGGAGAGCTATTTAGGGGTTAACGACTTCTATCCTTTTGTAAGGGCCGAACTAAAAGTTCATGACCCAGGGATGTTTGCGCTACAGCAGAAAATCTGGGGCGAAATCCCACGCTGACGTTCTAATCATCGAAAATCTATCGCGCTTCCTGCTCTCAAGAACATGCTGGCAGTTGGTTTTGTAATCGAATAAGATAGCGTCGAAAGCTCAACACCTCTTGTGACTCTTCCTGCAACTTTTAGATTTGACTAATCATGCCCGAACTCGCCAACGATATCGTCCGGTTCACTGATGGGCTTCGAGCGGCGCGTATCGCAAATCTTGATCTCGATCTTGGTGATGGCGAAACGAACAACTTATTGACCGATCAGGAAATTCGCGAGTTGGAGCAAAGTAAAGCTGACTCAAATCTCTCCATCTTTGGCTCGCTACGTCTTGATGCGGCTTTTCAAGTCTTTCGACAAACGGGAGCTGTGTCCTTGGCTATCGAAGGTCTCTCTTTCCGCTTGAGCGGGCAACGTAAACTCCGGCAGCTGACAAGACGAACGATTTTGTACTTAATCCTGATTGTCGTTACAGCAATGGCTTGCATCGCATTTTTTTGGTTCCAGCTGCGCCCGGAACTCGAAATGATTCGCGCCGATATTTTGGCGACGACTCCGGTTCAGTTGGTAGAACGCTACGACGGGATGGTCGTGCTGGCGAGTCTCGTTGTTTTGCTGTTGGTGTTGTGCTTTCTGTTACGGCAGCTGTTTGGGAAAACGAATTGGTTCACACGATTCTCTGGTGGGCAAGCGTACCTTGATCTTGGCCAGCAGTCACTGTTCTGGTCAATCACGCAGCGATTGGTGGAAGCAGGACGTCCCATCTCGGATGCAACTGCGACTGCCGGTCGACTTTTGGCGATCGACGCACAAGAGCAATCTTTGCCTGGCGGGTTTGCCTGTGAGTCGCCTGAACAGATTAATTCGGCGAAGAATATGTTAGAGATGTTGGCTGGTCAAAAGATAGAATCCATTTCGAATGTCTTTCCTACAGTTGCAGTGGTTACCGTTGGCGGCGGATGCGCCTTGATTTGCGTGTTGGCGACTTTTTATCCCGTTGTTTGCTTGCTCGATGACTTATCCAAGGTGGCTTTCTCGTGAAAGAAACAGAGTCAACTGATATCTGGAAGTTTGTTGCTGGAAATGAAGCGGCAATCGCAAACCACTTGCAGGTACTTGCCGAAATTCTTCCCCCTGCGACATGCCAGCGAGCCAAGGGAGTTGCGCGTCGGTTGGAGCGGAGTCTGCGGCGCGGTGACGGCATGAGTCGCGCCGAGACGCAACGCAAAGCGTTGGCTGACCGTGATTTGTTAGCGATTGTGTCACCGTTGTTGGAACGTGCTGGAGATTCGGCCAGTGGCGAACCCATGACGGAATCGGAGTTACTTTCCGATTTGCAGATCGGCGTCTGTCGTTTGTCGCGGTGCGGCACAGCAGAAGGTGGCATTATGGGGCTCTTCGTCTACCCCGGTCTGTTGATGGTGGGATTGATCGGCATCGTGATGTTTTTTAACCGAATGGTATTGCCTCTCGTTAAAACCATTATTGACGAATTTGGTATTCCACTTCCGCGTTCAATGGAGATCATGCTGAATGTCAGCAATTTTATTGAGACGGCTTGGCCTTTGTTGGTGTGTGCCGCGCTGTTGGCCGCTGCGCCGATGATCGTTGAGATGTTCCGTAGGACCGGTTTGGCGTTGGGTTTGGTGCAGTGGATAGACGACTTGCTCGCAGGGAAAAGGCTGGCAGTGGCAACGTGGGTTCGTCATGCCGCGTTGCTGCTTCAGACGGGAATCACTGACGATCTCTCGGGCGAAACATTGGCGTTGCCCGACAAGTCGTGGATGCGTTCCGGCGATCTGCCTTGGAGGTTTGGCTTGATCGAAGAGACTTTAAAGTTGGATGATCTCCCAGCCAAGATCGCGCTGCTCAATCAGACCTCGGACTATTTCAGTGCCCGGCATCGAAGTGCCGTTCAATGGTGGGCCAGCTTTCTACCGACGATCTTGATGATGTTAATAGGTGGGCTGTTCGCGTTCGTGATCGCCTCCACTTTAATGCCGATCATAGCAATGATTAGCGGTTTGACCGGAGGGACATTTTGAGTAACGACTCAACACGCTTGCCGCAGATCAATGCCACAGAAGGTTCAAAGCAAACGCAGGCAAGCGCTCTCCAGTGGCAGGAGCGCACAATCGAGGAGCTCAGCAAAGCGATTCCGCTTCAGGAGCAAATGGTTGTGTCTATTCTCGCTGCCGCGTGGCGACCGGATGCCGATGTTTGGGATAAAGGTGTGCTAAAGAGTCTTTTGGCGAGTTTCTCGCGTGATGTTAACACAGTGATAGAACACAAGATTGCCGACGCCATTGCTTTGACCGATGCGGGAACTCCTGCCGTGGAGGCATTTCTCACCACGGGGGCAATCGGCCCTTTGACCCACAAGGCACTTAGGATCGCCGTCGAGAAACGGCAACTCTCGCAGTTCTTCAACTGCTGGCAAAAGCAATCGTTGGTGCCTACGGAACTGATTCCGCACGAGCGCACGTTCACCTCGAAATTAATACGTCTGGGGATTACCGGGATGGTGATTTTCAACGTTTTTATGTTCGTGATGTTGTTTATCATTCCAGAGTTGCAAAAGATGTTCGAAGAGTTCGGTATCGAAATGACGCCGGCTTCACGTTCGATGATGTACTTTGGATACATGACGGCTAAACTTTGGTTTATCCCCGCTCTGGTGATGCTTGTGCTGACCGTTTTGTTTTTTCGAAGTGCTGGGTTTTCTGAGTGGGCGAGTCGATGGTCTCCGCGTTTGTGGACGGCGACAAACTGGATGCCGGAGGATCAAAAAAGATTGACGACCGCGTGGCGGTTGCGGCCGAGTGGAACGAGACTGGTTGCGGGGAGTGAAGGACCGGCTGCTGCTGTGAAAACCTCTGCTGCGACATCTGCCACCGCTGCGACATCCGACTCATGGGAGCGTCCGAACTCCTATGAAAATGTCCTGAGTAAGTCAGAACTTGCGGCGTTGTCCTCGACCAATGACGAAGAACTCAAGGACTGGTTATTCGAAAAGATGATCCACGCAAAACGGGAGAGGCGTAACCGCCGAAGCAGTGGTTGGGCGACGATCTTTCTCGGGGCAGGGCACTGTTTCCTAGGAGGCATAGTAATATTGGTGGCGTTGAGTGTCTTCGGTTCTCTGCTAGCGATCATTGAAGGACTCACCGGAGGGCGACCATGAATATACCACCCCGGGACTCGCCCAAAAGACTATCCAAACCTCTTAGATTCACAAACTTTCGCACACGCTTTCGCAACAAATTTCGTTATCCCTCCGGTATGACGCAGGTCGAAGTCTTGATATCGACTGTTCTGCTGATCGTGGTGATGAGTGTCACGGCGATGATGTTTCACAAAATCAATCTGGTCTGGAAAGACATTCGTCATCACAGGATCGCAACCAGCGAACTAGCCAATCAGTTGGATGTTCTCACTCGCATTTCTGCCGCGAAAATCGAAGCTGCGCTTGGTGAATTGGAACCTTCGAAGATTTGCCACGATGCACTCCCCGCAGCGACACTTTCAGCCAACTTGGCGAAAGATGCCATCGGCGATCGTGTTGATCTAGAGATACAGTGGCGCTCAGGGAACGATACTGGCAGGCAAGCGCGACCCAATCGCGTTCGACTTTCGGGTTGGCTGATGGGAGGGAAGCCCGAATGAGCAACAAACGATATCAGCAGCGCGTCGGATACTCGATGGTCGAAATGCTAGTGATGGTTTCCGTGCTGACGACTGTGATGACGGTGACTCTTTCTTGGATTCATGCGTCAATGAAGTTCAGTAAAGTTGTTAAGGAACGGACGGCAGTGCATCAGCAGTTGGATCGGTTATCGACAGAGTTGCGGTCAAGGATTGCGATTTCTGACAGTATTGAAGTTGATGGAAACACATTGAAGGTCAACAGCGACGGGGTTACGACACGTTATAACATTGAAGATCGCGTGATTGCGCGAGAACGTAAATCCAATTCAGAAGGTGATGAGAGTTCTGTTAACTTTGAGACGTTTCACATCGGACCTAATGTTGAAGCACGTTGGGGGGACGAAGAATTGCCGGAATGGGTGTCACTTACGATTCGGCAAAAACCAATCACTCCGATCAAAGGTGACGCTGCTGCGTCCATCGGTAGCCTTGAGACTCCCAAGCTTGAGTTGTATTTGCGAACCGGACCGCGCGATCCGGAAAACGAAAGGCAGCTCAATGAATAAGTACCGTCGACGATACAGAAAACGTTCAGGCATGGTTCTATTTGCCGTGCTGGTCTGCATTGGGGTTGCGCTGGCACTGACCATGGCCGCCATGCAATCCACACTTAATCAACGCCGACATCTCAGTCGAACTTTGCAAATGCAACAGACGCGTTTGCTTCTGGACGCAGCCGCTGACAGCCCGGCAATTAAGAAGTGGCGTGAGGCTCAGAACGATATTGAAACAGATGACACAGCTGGGCCACTGAAGGTTGAACTGGAACTACCGTCAGGAAAACAAGCAACCATTACCGCCGCGGTTGAACCCAACCAAGAGAAATACTTGCTTACCGCGATGATTGGTGACGCACAAAATCAAACTTTTGTGACGCGTCGTTCTAAATCGGCGTCGCTCAAAACACGGGGCAAAGATGATTGAATATCAAACAACAAGGCATGAAATGAATTATCCAATGTTGACCGCTGGAACTGGGCCGAAAAATCGCAAATACTCAGGTTTCACGCTAGTTGAATTGCTTGTCGTGATCGCGATCATCGGCATTTTGATCGGCATGCTGCTGCCGGCGGTGCAACAGGTGCGTGAGGCGGCGCGGCGAACCGAGTGCCTTAACAATCTTGCTCAGGTAGGACTGGCCACTCACAATTACGAGTTTGCGAACGAGCGGTTTCCCGAGGGAGTGGTCGATGGCGGCAAGGGACCGATATTGTCCACGCCCAGCGGTCAACACGTCAGTCTCTTCGTTCAGTTGCTTCCCTACCTTGAACAACGCGGCATGGCCGATCGGTTCGATGTGAAATCTGGCACTTACGCGCCCGTCAATGGACCAGTTCGAGAACTGCACCTGACAGCGCTGATTTGTCCGTCGCAGGGATGGAAAGAATGTCAGCTGTATATCAATTTCTCCAAAACGAGAGAGGGAGACGAAGGTGAGTCTGATGAGGGGGGTGAGTTCGATGAAGAGCAATTCGACGAATACGGTTTAGATTTCCCAGCGCTCAATCCAGATCCCGCAGGCCAAGGAATTGATGCCGTGGCTATCTCAAGTTACGCCGGTTGTCATCACGGCAGCGAAACGCCGATCGATAGTGACAATAACGGACTGTTCTTTTTGAACAGCCGAATTGGTTTCCACGACATCTACGATGGAAGCAGTAATACGGTAATGTTTGGCGAGTACATTCCTGATGAGGAATGGAATCTTGGCTGGGCATCCGGCACGCGCGCGGCATTGCGAAATATGAGTGAACTTTCCGACTTTAACACCATTTTCGAGATACAGCAAATGGGAGTCGTCCCAAAACCTGACTTCGTTGGCGGCTTCAGCAGCGCTCACGCCGGCACTACTGGTTTCTGTATGGCGGACGGTTCGGTGCGTTCCATCGTTTTCACCCTCGACCCCAAAATCCGAGAGAACATCGGTAACCGAGAGGATGGGGAGATGATGGGGGCTTGGGACTACTAGTGATTTATTCTCGCACAATGGATTGATCCTCGTCTGGTCCGCGAGGACGAGGAGGCCTTTCTTTTGACACGCCTCTTTGGTTTCGGCGCGTCGACGAGTGACCGCAATCGCATTTGGAAGTAAAGGAACGCAATTGGTTTCTACTGAACCGATCGAGGTAGCTTGGCAACAGCTAAACTCCTCCGAGGCATACTGGCCCGGCTTCTCCGGAATGCTGATGGGTGCCCTGTGCTATAGCGTGCTGTTCTCTTTTTTGGTGTGTCGCATCACTTTAGATGTGAGCTGCATTTTGCTTCTGTTTGGAGCGACGATTGCCAGTGTCGCGTTGTTCGCAATTTTCGGAGCATGTTTCTTTCTGGTCGTGCGAGGCATAAACGTAACGTTGGGCTGGCCTCTTTCCTCAAGAATCGCAGCGGTCGCAGCTGCCGGTCTGACTGGGATATTCATGTTTTTTCTCCCTTTTTTGTTGCTAAGTGACTCTTTGAAGGACGGCGTTAACTTCGAGTTCATGTTTATCGGCCCAGTGTTGCTGATCAGCTTTAAGCAAGCAGGCGCTTGGTTGTGGTCAGATCGAGAGATTCGTAGATTCGAACAGAGACGCGCGTTCAGTAACTCCAATAGAGTCGTCGCAAAGAAGAAGCATCGCTTCAGTATCACCCGCTTGCTAGTGGCGACGTTTTGGCTGGCCGGGATGCTGGCGATTTTTAAAGCGGTTGAGGGGTCTCCAGTGTTGGTTGAACACCATGTCGATGTCGCCTGGCTACTTTTCTTTCTGGTCTTCCTGTCGTCGGGATTCACCGTGATCCTGATCGGCGCGTTCAAGAGTTTACGCTGGTTGCAGAAGAAGAGCTTTTACAGAAATCGCGCTTCAATCGTCCCATAAAGTCTTTTGGCCAGGCGAGAGGTCAGGCTTCTTCTTGCGTTTTTTCGACGTTGGCTTGGCTGCCTGATCCCCGACTGGCTTTCGTTGCTCGCCTTGGCCTTGGTTTATGACGCGCTTCTTCCTGTCCGCATGAGACACGGCAAGGTCTTCTTCCGAAACTGTGCTGGAGACAACCCGTTTGCTTTTGGGAGGGATGGGCTTAGCTGGCGAAGTGCTTTTGGGCAATGAAAGCGTAGACGTGACATCGACAGTTGTTTCAGCAAAATCAAGATTCACCACATCGCCGGTGCCGACAAACACGAGGCGCGTGGCGATTTGGTCTTGCGGAATTCCGTACTGAATCGAGATGGCGTGTCGGTAAGCTCC
>CALKXO010000499.1 GCA_938003615.1 uncultured Pirellulaceae bacterium
ATTGTGTTGCAGTTCAACGGAGCATTCCCGGGCAACACGATGTTGTTTGCCATCATCGGTGCAGTGCTTACGCTCGCCTTCGGCGCCTACACGAGGTCTTTGGGCAACCCGCTCCTGTTCGTGTTAGCACTTATCATGATCCCTCTGGCCACGACCGAAATCGGTACTGACGCTTGGATTGAAGAAATCATGAAGAGCATTGCCAGCATCAACGGTTTTGATGCCGGCCTCGTACTTGTTTATACTTCGCTGATCATGATGGTGTTAAGGTTCTTTGCGGGACCGATTGTTCATCGTATCAGCCCGATCGGTTTGCTGATCATGAGTTCTGTGTTTGCGATTGTTGGTTTGTACTGGCTGTCGTTTGCTGGTGGCATGATGGTTTTTGCTGCTGCAACCATTTACGCGATTGGCAAAACGTTCTTCTGGCCGACGATGCTGGGGGTCGCGGGTGAGCAAACGCCAAAAGGTGGTGCTCTGACGCTTAACGCACTGGGCGGAATTGGAATGCTAGGGGTTGGTGTTTTGGGAACTCCTTACATCGGTATGCTACAAAGTCAGAAGGCAGTTGAGGCAGTGCAAAGTGATGCTCAGATCGCTGAGTTCGTACCTTCAGCGTTGGTCGATGGTAAACTGAACACCGTGGCCTCCGATAAACTGTTCTCCGTTGTTGACTACAACAAAATCGACGGCGATAAGTTGGACGCGGCCATCATGGCTTTGCCGACCGAAAAGCAAGCGGCTGCCAAAGAGCATATTGAGGCGGTGACCGACGGTAGCAAACAGGGGGCTTTGGCCAACATGTGTATCTTCCCGGTCATCATGCTGCTTAGTTACATCGGCTTAGGGTTGTACTTCAAGAGTCGCGGTGGCTACAAAGTACAGACGATTGAAGGCGAAGGTCATTGACTCAGCCTTGCTGAGACCGGATGAGGTTTGATTCTCAACGTTTGAGGCTGAAAAAAACGAGAAAAGGTCCAGAAGTGCTATCACTTTCGGACCTTTTTCTATGCGCTAAGCTCCGACCGGCAGTCAATCAATCTTCAGCCATTTCATAGAAATCTCTAGTATTAGCAGACCTAGTGCTGGCAGATTTTCTGTGTCGGATTGCTTTGCGAAAGCTCTCCGCGAATTCGCCAGAGATGGTTTCGATGCTCCCGTTTAGCTTTTCACGTTCGGACGCTGATGCGCTCCCAATTTCGCTCGATTAACTCTCCAACTCATTCGCGCCCGCCGGTTTCGCGATTGCTGAGCCGGTTCGTTAAGTTTTGTTTGATCGCGGGCCTAATTTTGGTTGCCGCGTGGCTCTACTTTGAGACGACAGTGCGGTCGAAATTGGCGGAGAAAATTGAGCAGCGACTGAATAACATGGTGGCTGAGAATGGTTTGCGGGTAAGTGTCGGACAAGCACAGTTTGTTGACGGAAAAGGCGTCGCGTTAAATAACCTCGCCGTTTCGTCTCTGACTTCAGGTCCTCATTCGAATCAAGACCATCCGCCGCTGATTGAATTCTATGACGCTTTCGTGCACCTGCCGGTCTGTATGACGGACATGGTGATGGGACACTGTGCTCCCGAGAGAATGGATATTCGTCGTGCTCGACTGAACCTAGTCCGTGATGCTGACGGACAATGGGAGTTGGGGAAATTCATATCCGCTTTCCAACCTCAAACGGGTGCCAAGCCAATTCCCGTCAGTATAAGAGATTCCGAAATAAGGATCGTCGACAACACGCGGCAGCCGCCGCTAGTTCACAGATTGACGGACGTTCAAGTCGACTTTCGAAATCTTGTAAAGCAAGATCGCGCGTTAACGCAGGTCATTTTTCGCTGCAACGGTAGCGAAGTCGGTGGATTCGAAATCACCGTGTTGGCCGATGTGCGATCGGGTGATTTTGATATTCATTTCAACACGCAAGGCTTGCGGATGTCGCCTGCTCTGTTTGTTCTGCTGCCGGATGCGTTGTCGGATCACGTAGCGCCAGTGAAAGCATTGACTGGATCTCTGGAAACCGAAGGACGCATCACCGGAAACTTGAACGATACCATTCCTCAATTTATCGCCACGGGGTCGGTGAAAGATTTTGCGATTGATGATGCGCGTCTACCTGCACCACTGACACGCGCTAGTGCATCGTTCCTCGTGTCTGACAGCGAAGTGCGCGTCACTAACGCAGGTGGTCGAATTGGCGAAGGGACGTTTCGGGTCAGCTACCAACAGAAGGGGCTGCTGAATCGTGAAACGTGGAGGGTGACAGGAACTGCGAAGCGACTGAAATTTCACCACGTGGTCGCCATGTCCAACTTATTCCCTGAAGGCGTAAGACTCTTCTGTAATGATTTCTCGCCAGCGGGAGAATGCGATCTTGATTTTCGTTTGGGTCACAATGGCCAATCAAAATATCGACAGTTAAACGCGGACCTACGTGACACCTCATTTCGCTTCGTCAAATTTCCGTATCATGTCGACCAATGCGAGGGACGAGTAGAGTTGCAGGACAATGTGATGGCGCTCGATTTGAAATCGATGTCCACTGCTGTTCCGATGACACTAAAGGGGAACGTCTATAACCCCGGTATTGATGCCACCTACTACTTGGACGTGGCGGTGCCGGGAGAGGTGCCAATTGACGAAAAATTGCTCAAGGCACTCGACGCCATTCCTGCGATGTCGCGCGTGGTTCGCGCCTTCCGACCGACAGGCCGAGTCGGCGGAACGGGCACCATTATCAAGCGTGTGCCGCGCGGCAATGCAGACAAGTATTTTGATGTTGATCTGAAGGGAGTGGCGATCCGACATACACATTTTCCTTACCCCATTCGAAATATCTCGGGTGTAGTGTCATCAGCGAATCTTGATTTTAGCTTCCGTAATTTGGTTGGCAGTAACGGACACAGCGCCATCACATCGAGTGGCAAATGGAATCCACGCGAAGGCTTGGTCAGTAATTTTGTCTGTGAAAGAGTCAATTTGGATGACCAGTTAAGGCATGCGTTCTCTCCTGAAATTCAAGAAATTTGGAACGGGTTTCGTCCACGTGGCACTGTCGCGGGGATGGAGGTAAAAATGACGATGCCAATAGGGCACCCGTCGGTCAACGTGGTCGTCGACGCCGATCTGGAGGACCCGCGCCGTGGCCAGTCCAACGTGTCGATTTTTCCACATTGGTTTCCTTATGAGATCAAGAATCTAGTTGGCAACGTTCAAATTGGAGACGGGAAAATTAGAGTCAGCGGAATAAATGGCAACCATGATCGTACTTGGTTGTCTTGTGAGGGGACCGGCAGGTATTCGGACGAGTCATGGTCGGTGACGCTCGGGAAGCTGTTGGCAACCTCTGTCAGTGTGGATGAAGATCTACTCACAGCTTTGCCAACGTCTTTGGCTCCGCCGGTCAGACAGATGAAATACCAAGGGTTACTCAATGTTCAGGGCGAGATTACGGTGGCGGGCGTCCATCAGTCATCGTCGGTTGTGGCCACGCAAGGAGAGTACACAGACGAGAACTTTTTCTCGACCGATCCAACGATGGCGTGGGATTTGAGTTTCGCGATGAACAACGCAAAAATGCTGGTTGGGCTGCCTCTGGAAAACGTGTTTGGCGCAGTGCAACTGCAAGGGATTTACGATGGAAAACGCGCTGAGTGCAAAGGCGAGTTGGCGATCGATTCGCTAAGTATTTACGGAGCGCAGATCACCGACGTAAAGGGCCCGATCTGGATGGATAACGACCGAGTCTCGGCCGGGACGCTGGTTAAACCTTTCGTGCCGTCGGCAACAGGAGCTAATGCGCAAGTCAGCCAGTCGCTGACCGGCACGGTCTACGGCGGATTAGCCAAGTTTGACGCCACGATGGCCAATGACAGTCGCGGAGAATTCTATATTCAGACCACGATGGCTGACGGGGATGTAAAAGACGCGTGCTTGGATTTTGCACCCAGTGTGAAGCAGGTGCAAGGGCGCGCGTTCGTTGCGATGCGTATTGGAGGGAACTACGATGACTACCACTCCTACAAGGGTGACGGAACAGTTCAACTACGCGATGCCAAGATCTACGAACTGCCGGCGATGCTGACCTTGTTGAAAATGCTGAACGTGGGCCGCACCGACAGAACGGCGTTCGACTCTAGCAATGTCAATTTTATGATCAACGGGACCGACATCGACTTTGAGCGGATCGAGTTGGTGGGAGATGCGATTTCGTTGATTGGCAATGGACGCATGAATTTGGAGCAGGATCTGGATTTGAACTTCTATTCGATCATGGGACGCAACCGAATTCGAATTCCACTCTTGAACGAACTTTACCATGCCGGCAGCCAGCAGATTATGTGGATCAGTGTCGACGGAACGATGTCCAACCCGCGGATGAACCGTCAAGTTCTACCGCAACTGAACGATTCGATCCGCCAGCTTTTCCAAGTGCCGCAACGACAGAACGGTTTTCAGGATAGCGCCAATCGAACCGCGGGTTTCTTACAGCCCTCTGGTGCTGGGATCATGCGGTGATCGGAAGTTTGCTCTGTTGGTCATATGATTGCGATCCCCACATGCGGTCGTGCGTAGTCATTTCTTCATGTTCACCGAAATATAGATCACCCCGAGGATGACGATTCCGGTACCAATGAACTGCGGTGCGGAAAGCGACTCGTTAAGAAAAATCGTCGCCAAGATAATCGTCGATACGGGACCGACCCCGCCAATGATCGCCGCATTGCCGGCGCCGATGCGTTTGATGCCGGCTGAAATTAAAAACGATGGGATGACGGTTGCAAAAATTGCCATCGCCAGAGAGTAGGCGTAAACCTGCCACGGGTGTTCAGCCAACGTCGATAGCTTGACCGTCAACAGGAAATGAATGCAGACACAAATCGACGAAACGATCATCGCGTAACAGGTAAACACCCAGACGCCCAGCTTCGGAATTAACTCGCCGCTGCCGACGAGGTAAATGGCGTAGGTGGTTGCCGATAGAAAGATCAGACAAACACCCCACCAGTAGTTGTGAGGGACCGCCGTCTGGTTTCCAAATCGAATGGCGATCCAAACCCCAACGTAGCACAAGGCAATTGCGATCCATTGGTGAAGGGAAACGCGTTTCTTCAGAAAGAATGCCGAAATCAGCAATACGATCGTGGGATAGAGGTATAGGATAACGCGCTCTAACGAGGCGGGAATATACTCAAGGCCAGCGAAATCAAAATAGCTGGCTAGATAGTATCCAACCAAGCCCAAGGTGATCAATTGAGGTAGGTACGGCTTGATTGGAATTCGATTGATGCTGTTGCTTGACCAGTAACGCAGCCAAACAGCGATGAACACGTAGATCGGTAGCGCGAACAGCATCCGCAACAACAGCAGTGAAACGGCATCAATGCCATAGGGTAAAGCCAGCTTGACCATGACGGCTTTGGTGGAAAAAAGCACCGCGCCAAGCAGCACGATTACCCCTCCCGCCAATCGATCGGTGCTGGAAATCATGGAGGCGCTTTGAGAGTTAGCTGAGAGAGGCTGTTGCACTGGAGCAGATTTCGTCGCTTGAGGTAAAGAGGTTTTGTGATAAAGGAGAGGTTTTGTGGTAAGAGTTTCCATCGAAGGATTTTTGACACCGCCAGAGCGCGTCTGGTTCGTAGGCAAAACTCTCAACGCGGAAGATGATTGAAGAAAAAGGATACTGCATTCGATTCGGATTGAGATGGACCAATCGTCTGCTGTTCTCGTTCGCCGGAAAACCGATCTGACTTGCTTTCAATTGTCACCATCGCTCTACCATTGAGATCAAAGTGGTTTTCCAGCCACTTGACGACACCCAACTGCATTCGCGCTTCGGGATAGATAGGTGTGTCCAGCAAATTCAGTGACATACGACCCAAATCAACCTTCAGAACATCCACGCCACCAAAAAAGTTGGATTCGTCTTGAACCAAATAGGGCTGGAGTGCCGGATCCACATCCTGTTTGGCAACGGCAACCAGCTTCATGGTGCAGCGCCGATTGTTTGGAGAGTATAAGCCCCACGCGAGCCAGTGGTCGTAGCCCGAGTAAATCGGCAAAATAATGACCAATGCGGTAAACGAAACTGCGATCACGTGCTGCAAGAGCGGAGTTGCGTGCTGAAGTTTTGCGTTTTTGCAATCGGCCTCATTTTGATGCGGCCAGAAAAGTAGGGCCGTAATGATCGCAAAGATGAGATTCCAAATTACAACGCCCGCGTGATGGCCCATGCCCCACGGCCCAAGAATGGCGACAAGGCCCAAGTGTAACGCAATCGCGGCGATCACGCCCGATTTGCGCGTGGCTGAATAAATTAGCAATGCCCCGACCAATAGTTCTCCCAACGGCAACAGCCCGACTGCCCAAGGGGAAATGTCTTCAGCGGCAATGGATGTCCCGACCATGTCTGCAATCGCAGATGCGAATTGACGCCCTAGTCCGTTGAGGAATTGATAGTCGAATTTGCCGATCGCAGACCACAGGTAGATCGATACAATTACTGCACGACCGGCGGCGAGCACCGTTTTTTTTGAGGTACAGATCGCGGTCAAAATTGCGAAGACAAAAAACTGCCATGCCCATGGCTGAAGACGATGTTGGTTGGTGAAAAACAGGATGAGCATCGCGACTGCCCAAATTAGAGCCGACATCCTCAATCGCGACGGGATTTGGGATGCTGTGTAGGTGCTTTTTTCGAGTGCCAATTTGCCCAACGTGCCGATCATCAACAGGCTCGCGCCAATGCAGACGGCCAGCGCTAAGTAGTCAATCCACCGAGAGGAACCGACAAAAACTCCAAGCAATGGGATCTGTGGGAATTGATCCGTGCCAAGCCATAATCGCCAAGTGCTGGCCATTAACAAGAGCGACGCGACTGGCCAGACGAGGTGAAAGAATCGAAAACGGCGACACACGCCGGGGCAGAGCTTTGACGGCAGGTTAGTGGACTCAGCCATTGAGAGCCAAATCAACAATCTCTTCAGCCGTCATTGCTTTTCCTGAAGGAGGGTGGAAAATGAGTTCTCCGGCATTCCGATAAGGCACGTTCTGCTCGAAAGACGCAATCATTCCGTCGACGTCCACCATGCAACCGCTGGAGGTCATGATACGACTGACCAAACGCACTAAGTCATCGCGTTCTAGCTTTTTCGGAGAATGATCCATGCGGTGTTTCCAAAGGATTGAGAATGTCACATCGTAATCAATTTTTGATTTCCATATAGACACCAGAAGAGGGATTCATAATAGATGATCTATCGAACCTTAGGTAAAACGGGAGCAAAAGTAAGCGTTGTCGGGGTTGGAACTTGGCAGTTCGGCGGCGAGTGGGGCATCGATTTCGAACAGAAAACGGTCGATGACATTTTTCGTACGGCCAAAGAATGCGGAATCAACTTGATTGACACCGCCGAATGTTATGGTGACCACCTTTCGGAATCGCTGATTGGAAATGCCATTGCTGGAGATCGGGACGACTGGTTTTTAGCGACCAAATTTGGCCATCATTTCTGTGAAAATTTCGAAAGAACCGAACCTCGTACCGCGGCGGACATCGTCAAGCAATTAGAGGACTCCCTTCGGGCGCTCAAGACGGATGTGATCGATTTGTACCAGTACCACTCATGGGGCGACGATGAGGTTTTTGCCGATGATGTTCAGGCAGTCCTACTGAAGGCCAAAGACCAAGGGAAGGTTCGGTTTCTTGGTAACTCAGTGCGTTCCAAGGGAGATGCGACCAATCAGGTCAGTCGGTGTAGCGAACATTCGATGGACGCGCTTCAAATTGTCTATAACCGGTTACGGAGAGAGCCTGAAGAAACAGCTTTCGAGATCTGCCAACAGCAAAATATTGGCGTGCTCGCGCGAGTGCCTTTAGCAAGTGGATATCTGAGCGGCAAATATAAACCCGGTCACAGATTTGATGGCAACGAAGTGCGTGGCAAGTGGCACGATAATGAGCAACGCGACGCTTGGTTGGCCGAAGTAGAGTTGATTCGAAAGGACGAGGTTCCCGACGGCTTCAACATGGCTCAGTGGGCGATCGCGTGGTGCTTGCGGCATCCAGCGGTAACTTGCGTCATACCGGGTGTCAAAAACACCGACCAAGTGCGCTCCAATGCCGCCGCTGTCGAGCTGATGAATTAAGGCTTGGGATTATTGATCAAAGTTCAATGCACGAAAAAACCGCGTGGCTCAATGGCCACGCGGTTCGTTTTTTCCTTTGACGCAATCTGAAGATTACTTGTCGGCTGCAACTTCAGGATCGACGTCCATCGGGTTAAGGCCAACGGTATTCATTAGCCACAACAATGCTGGTGAAGCTATGAAGATCGAACTGTATGTACCGACGATCACGCCGATAACAAGCGTAAACGCGAAACTGTGAATCGCGTCGCCACCGAAGCAATACAGAATGAAGACCACGATAAACGTCGTTAGCGAGGTCAGCAATGTACGGCTAAGCGTTTGCGAGATACTCGTGTTGATAATATCCGCTGTAATCTCCTGACGTTTGCCACGTACTTCTCGGATGCGGTCAAACACAACGATCGTATCGTTGAGCGAATAACCAATCACGGTCAAAATCGCAGCCACGACGGCCAGTGAGATTTTGAAGTTTGTGATGCCGAGGAATCCAAGGCCACCGGCCAAGTAATGCGTGATCGCAATCACACCCAGCACGACGGCAACGTCATGGAGCAACGCGATAACCGCTGCCAAACCAAAGGCAAGGTTTTGGAAGCGAAACCAGACGTAACCGATGATCAACAGCAATCCCACGATCGCCGCGGTCAACGCTTGACTCTGCATGTTCTTGGCGATCTGACCACCGACTTTGCTGGTCATGGGGAAGTAAGGCTGGCCCTTGAAATCCTTTGACCATTGGGAAAGGATGTCATCAGCGTTTTCCGGTGCGATCTTCTGCATTTCGACGGTCCAATCTTTGGAAACCGTTCCCGCGGCAGATTCTCCCGGATCGGTGTCCGGAGAGCTCACGGTCAACGCGTTCTCATCAAGTTCCAGATCAATCGCAACGGCAGCCTGCAGCACGAGCTCCTTCAGTGTTTTACCTGTGATTGGTTGACCGAAAGACAACTTGCGAGTGACTTTGTCAGCCAGCACGCCAGACGTTGCTGCGTCTGTCGTGCCAGTGTCAGAATCCGCAGCGGCGAAAGCACTACCGACTTCAATGGTCGGATCGTCGCCAACCGCATTCATAACCGCATCCGTCGCTCCAATGGTTGGGGCATCGGGTTCTGTGTCAGCATCGGACTCTGTGGCAGCTTCAGTTTCAGCCGGCGCTTCGATTTCTACTTCCGTGTTAGCCGGTTCCGCTGTCGCTGAATCGCCTTCGTCCTGCAGGATCATGTTCGGCGACAACAAGTTGATCGCTGAGGCAGAAACCGCGTTCCATGAAGGCGCCTCAAAAGGCATTTTGATACTGGCGGTCTGCTGGTTGGTTCGATTGACAGGCAAAGCTGAAACAGGTGCAGCTGTTTCGATTGTGGCGTTGTGCATTTCCAGTTTGTCGCCGAAAACGCGTGTCATCACCTCGTTCAATTGCTCCCAGCGTTCTCCTTCGCCCTCCCAAGCAGGAAGGTTGCTGTCAACTTTAAAGATACGATTGGCTTGCTCGGCAGTGTTGCCGAGCCCACTAAAGCTAGAGACAGAAAATTCAACTTTTTCATCGTTAACGACAATGTCTTCTCCGTCGAGTTGTGCTCGCAGGTCTTCAATTTGTTGAGGATCTTTGAACACCATACGGATCGTCGAACCGCCGCGCAAGTCGTGATCAAGGATTCTTGCCCCAAGCGTGAACATGCTGACGATACCGATACCGATCGCCGCAATGGACAGTACGCTGGTCAACGAAATCTTGCTGATGAAATCGAATTTTGCTTTTTCTAGAACTCGACGCATGTTCAGTTTTTTCAGCCAGCCGCGTCGTTCGGCAACGTCGAACATCAATCGCGAGCAGTAGATCGCAGTGTACATCGACATCAAGATTCCCAAAATCAGCGTGACCGCAAATCCTTTGATCTGTTCGGTTCCGATCGCGTACAAGGCCAACGCCGTAAACAGGGTGGTGATGTTCGCATCGAGAATCGTGACGGTCGCTTTATCGAAACCATTTCGAATCGCCATCCTAAGTGCGGCGCCTCGATCAAGTTCTTCGCGGATCCGTTCAAAGATCAGTACGTTGGCATCGACCGACATACCGACGGTCAACACGAGACCGGCTAGACCCGTCAGCGTAAGTGGTTGTTGGATGAACATGATCAGTGCCAGAATAAGACACAGGTTCAAGATCAAACTGATGGTGGCGATCACACCGGCGAACCGATAGTAGAAACACATAAACACGAGGACCAGCGCCAGCGAAACGCCGATCGCCCAGATCCCTTTGGTGCGCAGTTCGTTACCCAGCGTCGATTCGACAAAGTTACGACTGATTGGATTTTTGTTGAGTGCCACATCAAGTTTACCGCTATCGAGGTTACGCTTGAGTTCGTTGACTTCGGATTGAGTGAAGCTGCCCGAAATTTCACCATTGGCGCGAATCGTACTGTTGATCGTCGGTGCGGAACTGAGTTTTCCGTCCAAGACGATTCCCAGTTCTTTTTTCGGCTGGCCTTCTGGTTCGGTATTCAATCGCGTTAGCAGACCCAATCGAGCCATGCCCTCACTGGTAGTGCTAAAGCCAATCGCGGGACGCCCCTTGTCGTCAAATTGAGACCGAACAGATGACAGGTGCTTACCCTGAACATCTTGGTTCTCTTTTGGGTACATCATCAAGATTTCAGGAACTTTGATACCGTTGTCTCGGCACCAGACCGCAAATTCTAGACCCAGCGCGTCACCATCTTGATACTGAAGCGTGTTTAGCGGAACAATTTCACCAGTAGCTTTGTTGCGAATCAAGTGACCGCCACGTGGAGCAAACTTGTAAGGCATGACGCTAGGCAAATCGCCAGCTTCAATGTCGGCGGCTGTTGGAACGATTTTAGCGACACCCACCCAGACGCCAATTCTCTCTCCGTCAGCATCGGTCACATACTTCGCGCGTCGTTTGCGGAAGTCAGGACTTTTGGAGGCATCTGTGGCAGCCTGGATAACGCCTGCTTGGTCGGCAAACTCGTAGCTGGCACAAATCCGGAACTCTAGCTTGCCTGTTTTGACGATCGAATCCCAGATTCCTTCAGCTTCTTCGAGCGAAACGGACGGGATAGTCACTTCGATTTTGTCATCGCCCAAGGCGCGGATCATGATTTCTTTAGTGCCCGACGGGTTCACACGCTTGACCAAGACGGGAATAATGTCCTGAGCCTTTGGCGGAACATAGTTGGGGTCTTCGACGTCGATCGCTTCTAGGTTCAGCGAGCCGATCATGTTGATACCGCCGCGCAGATCGACGCCGAATTTCGGCGGCCATCCTGTGGCAATCATAAGCGCGGCAACCAATAGCGGGATAAACACCCAAGCCAGTCGCTGGCGATAGTCGTTGACGTTCAGGCCGTTGGCGATAAAGTGGGCAAGGGCGAAGCCCAATGCGATGGCGACGATCAACAAAATCGCGACGACGTATCCTGATAAACCTGAAGCAGCAGACGCTGCAAGCAAAGATCCGGACAAAAACGAATCAAACATCAGATTGATTCCTGGGTGGATTAAATGGTGAAACGGATAAACGCATCGAGAATTTACAAATGCTCATGATGCGGTGACTTGGGACCGTGGAAAAGTTTCGTTCGAACAGTGTCGAAACTATTTCTTTCCCGAAACACTTCCCGATTTTTGGTCATCGTCGGTCATGACACGTGCGATAGAGGCGGTGCGAACCTGAACTTTAGTGTTGTTCGATTCGTCGATCCTGATGGTGGTGAATTCGGATTGCTCCGGAGAGCTCACGACGGTTCCTAAAATGCCACCGACCGTTAACACTCGGTCGTTCTTTTTCAGGTTTTTCACGTTGCCGGCGGCTTTGTCTTGTTCCTGCTGCTGTGGACGAAGAAGGATAAAATACAGAGCCATGATTGCCGCCATGATTGGCAGCATGTACTGAAAATCTTGGAAAAAACCACGTGGCGCTTCAGTAACCACTTCAGTCG
Source organism: uncultured Pirellulaceae bacterium (assembly GCA_938003615.1). GTDB lineage: Bacteria > Planctomycetota > Planctomycetia > Pirellulales > Pirellulaceae > Mariniblastus. Next base: position 12,105 of record CALKXO010000499.1, read on the forward strand.
CCGCTTCCGCGGCGCCAGATGAAGAAGTTGTCGTCTGCGTCTGAACGAGGATCAACCAACAAACAGAAATGTAATAGCCCATAATTATCGCATTCTCGCCCGCGAAGCCGGATAGACATTACTTGATTCTATCGTTCGCGTTTGAACCAGCTTTCACTTAAATGAAAGCACTTTGATGCCCAAAAACAGTCCGATAGTGTAGATTCCGCCCTTGTTCCTGCCAAGGCCAATGAAATCGTGAATTAGGGAGAAAGTGGAATCGGTCTGGACTGCCTGTCTCGTAGTCGATCTCCCAAGGGATTGGAGAAATTGCTCGCGGTCCGTCCAAAGTCCGGCGACTTCGACGACGAAGCAATCGCTTACTTCTTCCAGCCCAGCATTCTCTCATGGTAGAAGTCGACAAATCGGTCCGCCGCAATGGCCTCCCGAGCCTGTTTCATCAGCCGTTGATAGTAAGCTAGGTTATGTAAGGAGAGCAGAATCGGCCCCAGCATCTCCTTGGCTCGGAACAGATGCCCCAAATAAGCTCGGCTCAGATGACTATACGGCGTGTCGATCCCCTCCATCAGCGGTGATGGATCGGTTTGATGGCAAAGATTCCGCAGCTTCATCTTTCCACTGTCGGTAAACGCGGTCGCATTTCGCCCATTTCGAGTCGGCATTACGCAATCGAACATGTCGACGCCACGCTTTACCGCCTCAAGCAAATCCTCCGGCGTTCCGACGCCCATCAGATAACGAGGTTTGTCCTCGGGCAGCGCCGGCGTGGTGCCATCCAAAATCCGGTACATCTCCTCCGGCGGCTCGCCCACACTCAAGCCTCCGATTGCATATCCGGGAAAATCGAGTTCGATCAACTCCTTGCAGCACTCTTGCCGCAATCGTTCATCGAGTCCGCCCTGCACAATCGCGAATTGAACCTGCGACTCCTTCGAGTGAGCGTCCTTACAGCGTTTCGCCCAGCGGATGGTGCGGTCCATGGCGTCTTTGACGGCCGAACGTGCATTAGGAAGCTCGATGACATGGTCAAAAACCATCGCGATATCGGCGCCAAGTTTTTCTTGGATGCTGACGCTGATCTCCGGCGTCAGATCGATCAGCGATCCGTCGATGTGCGAGCGGAATTTAGCGCCCTCTTCGGTAATCTTCGTGAGCTTCGCCAGCGAAAAGACTTGGAAGCCCCCGCTGTCGGTCAGCATGGGTTTGTTCCAGCCCATGAATTTCGGCAGCTCGCCCATTTGTTGGACAATGTCTGCCCCCGGGCGCAGGTGCAAGTGGTAGGTGTTACCTAAAATGATTTGGGCGCCAGTCTGTTCCAGCAGTCCGGTCGTCAGCCCTTTGACCGTTCCGCACGTGCCCACTGGCATGAACGTCGGCAGATCGATCACTCCGCGCGGTGTCGTTAGTCGGCCCAGCCGCGCCCCGCAGTGTTTGTCTTGATGCAGCAGTTCGTATTTAAATCCAGCTTTCATAGTCGCTAGATTGTAATCTCCGTTTGAGCTAGTGGTAACCGGCTAGAGATCGAGCGAAAACATCTTCGATTTGGCTTGCATCGTCGCACAAGGAACTGGCGTTTTCTGCCTACCCAGCAACTCTACCACGTCATTAACTCCGAGGGCGGGATTATCGACGAGGAGTAAACCGACAAAGAACAGCCAGCCAAAAATAGGAAGGGCAATCAGTCCTATTTTAGCGTCTGGCGTGTAAACATAAGCAACCATGTCCAAAGTGAATGAGATCACGGTTAGACATCAGAGGTTGTCTGATGTCGATCCGCGAAAAATGCGCTGGTGCACATACGCAACAAGATCAACAACAATGCCAAAACAATCAAGAAAATATTAAGCGTGGATACCACCTGCCATTCGACTCCCGCAGGGTTAGCGATGTTCCAGTCGGCCAGAACCGTGCGCAGTGAAAATAAATCGTCGGCGGCGGGGTTGCCAATGAAAGATGGGCCAATCTTCAGTCGCTCCATCAGAAACGGCGTGGCGAAGTAATTGAACAACGGCAAAACCGATAGCAGCCCCAGCAAAAAACGCATTCCCACGGAGAATGATTTTTCGCTGCGTACTCCATCGACAACAACGCCAACCACCGGAATCCACAATAGCATCATGGCGTCAATCGATTTTGAAAAAACGATGATCGTCACTAACACGATCAGCATGCCAGACCGACTGATGATAGCAGTGCGTTGGTCAGCAGATCGTTCGGACCACAACGCAAGTCCACCCAAGATCAAAATAACCGCCGGCAGTACCGTAGAAAGATCTTTTGTCAGGCGATTGCCGGCCCAAGTTTTTATTCCCAAAAGTAAATCCAACCCGAGCGGCGATTGGTTGGCAGCTACAGACGGCAGCGCGGTGGTGTAGTTTCGGTAGTCAAACGCTTGCCAGTACGAGATGTCCGTCAGTGGCGGGCCGCCATTGTTGATGATGTAGCCAATGGCAAGCCCGTTGGTGATTGCTAACAGCGCCAACCCACCAGCGATGACAGTAACGTTACCTCGCAGTAGCATTAGAATCGCAACGGGAATACCGATCGCGGGTTGAATCATCGCCAACGTTAATCCGATGCTGGCAAGCCACACTTTCCGCTGTGCGTAAGCGAGCGCCCACGCAACGCCAACCACGCAAATCATTGTTGCGGGGCAAGTGAAAAACGTTTCGGTCCCCGGCAGGCTGATCAGCATCAAAGCGCTACAGAACAAAGCCCCCCCGATGCTCGCCGATTTCTCGGTACATTTTTTTAGCAATAGCGCTGAAAGCACGATGGACAGCAGAACTGACAATGCGATGAAAACGGCTTCCGCGTAGCGCAGTTGAAGGAATCCAAAGCCGCAATAAATCAGTAGCGTTGAAGGAAGGATCGTTGGCAAAGGCGCAGCAGTTCCGAACTCAGTGTCGGGATGAAACGCCGCCAGTTGCTCAGCGACGAAAGGGTTCTCACCAGTGATAAACGCGCGGACCGGATAATAGACCTCGTTGTGAAATCGCAGCAGACCAACACTCGTCCGTGGATTGCTCTGCCCGGGAACGTGCCTGAAAAAGTACACACGGAAAACCACGAGGCTGACCACGATCAGGAAAAACACCAACGCCAGAAAGTTGGTCCAGTGAAATTTTCGATTCGGCGAGGTGCGTTCGAGATTCATAAGCCGCAATGGATGATTCTGAGGTTTTGCCAGCTTGCAGTTCTGCAGGCGTCAATTGTTTGAGATTGAGACCTCTAAGTCTATGGTTTGGCGTGCGATGCGGAAAGACTGGTGGAAACCAAGTGTCATGTTACGATGAAAGATCCCCAATTCCAGTTTTAACCGTTGATTCACAAGCCACGATGGCAAGGCAAAAACCACAAGTCAAACTACGCAGTCACGGGATCTATCGAAATTGGGATGCCAAAGCGAAAGAGCTACCGCGCATTGCAGAATTTACGTTGCGTGTTCCAGCGGTGATTGATGTTGAGTTTGGATTCGTGATCAACGTCAAGGGCGGCAAGAACAAGGAGCTGTACTATTGCATTGACCATCCGGGGATCTTGGATAACGATGGCAACCGGCGAGATCCTTTTGACGGCACGGTTTACGTGAAAACCAATGACTGGGACTTCTATCTGGGCGACACGATCTGGGATCCGATCGAAGATAAGCTTGGCATCTGGAAGATGTGGGTCGAGTTGGACGACAAAGTCGTCGCCGAGAAGGCGTTCGAGGTTTATCGGGCGTGACTGACCCGACGCGTGAATTTTGAAGTAGTTGGGTTCGGGGCGTTTGCGCCAAAGGCCAACAATTTACGTCGGCTCCTCCGGAGCGGCGCACTGGTGGGATCTGTTTTCTCGGGGCTTCCTCTCCGAGCTAATGATGACGGCTCCTCCGGAGCGTTTTAATCGCAATCGCCCCGGAAGGGCCAGCGTTAATAGCTTGGGGCGGGAGCCAACGCCGTGAAGAGTTTATACCCGCTAAAAATGGGCTTTTCATGTTAATCACATTATGAAAAAAGGTCAGATTCCCCCATAACACCTAACTGAAAACGATTCAGTCGGAAAGGAATCTGACCATGTCTCGACGGCA
>CALKXO010000500.1 GCA_938003615.1 uncultured Pirellulaceae bacterium
ATGCATGCAAATCTAGATCGAGACTTCTGGCAGGAGCGACTAGACCAAGGGCGCATTACGTTCAAGGAGAATGTCCTCAATGCTGACTCTATCGTGAGATCGGGTTGGCGAGTCGAGCATCGTACGCCTGAAGTCACTGAGCCGCCAGTGAGTAACGAGGTAGAAATTATTTTCGAGGACGAGGCACTGGTGGTCGTGAACAAACCTGCTCCCTTGCCGATGCATCCTTGCGGCCGATTCAATCGCAACACCTTGAGCCATTTCTTGAAATTGGTCTACGACGACCGGCAGTTGCGTCAGGCCCATCGTTTGGACGCCAACACGACTGGTGTTGTGTTGTATGCGACCAAGAAACGGCACGCTCAGAAAATCTTCCCCCAGTTTTCTAATGGTACCGTCGCCAAGACGTATTTGGCGTTGGTCGACGGTTCGCCGGTCGATGACGTATTCTTTTGCGAGGCACGTATTGGCAAAGAAGCTTCGGCCGCTGGAACGCGCGAGGTCTCCGATGATGGGCTGGATGCACGGACAGAATTTGAAGTGCTTGATCGGCGTGACGACGGCAAGACGCTAGTGCTATGTCGACCAAAGACGGGACGAACGAATCAAATTCGCATCCATCTGGCGCATCTTGGATTTCCTATCTGCGGTGACCCTTCCTACAATCCGTCAGTGAACAATTTCTCGGAAACAGGGGAGAAGACTCAAACGCTGGGACTAGACCATGCCCCCATGTGCCTGCACGCGTGGAAGTTGGAGATCGACCATCCGGCAACGGGCAAGCGTCAAGAGTTTGTTGCAAACCAACCTGCTTGGCTCGAATTTTAGCTGTTTCTCTGTGCTGAGAGTCGAGATCCCGACTGTTAGCCGTTTGGGCGTTTAGCACCGGTTGCTCCGCGGCATATTTCCCCTCCCGCTGGCCTAAACTGAGTGCCATTGGGCTCACGCCACCGGCAGGTCATGTGCCAGCCTCCGGCCTAAAGGCGATTGGCAGATGAGAATTTACCGTAGCTTGGGCACTCCTGCCCGAGCACTTAGGGACTCGGGCAAGAGTGCCCAAGCTACGGCAGGTAAGAACCTATTTGCCGCTCGCCTAAAGGGAGAGTCGGCAGGCGTTAGTTCCCGTTTCAAAAGACGGATATGTGGCTGGTGTCAAAACGGCTAACCCCAAAGAATCGGGCTGTGACAGTCCACTAGATCCGCGCAATCACTAGGTCCGCGCAATCACTAGATCCGCGCAAACCACTCGGCAGCGAATTCGTCCAGCGCCTGTTCAAAACGCGGCAGCGCACGCTTGCCTTCTTTCAGAGACTCAAACAACGCGGTTTCCGGATGGTCGTTACAGGCCAGTAGAGGTGCGTAGATCTCGTGCCCTGTTGCTTGTTCCACCAATTCATCGAAGCCTTTTATCAGGTCGGGATCTTCGGCAGCGGCCACTAGACGCAAGTAGGAGGCGCTGGAGGCTCCCAGCAGTTCGTCGATCGCATCGTTCCAGTTGCAGATCTTCTCGCGCTGCTCGTCAAGCTTCGAACTGACATCCTCGTGAGCCGATCGAATTTTCTCGTCGTCTTTTAGGTCAAATGCTTCGGCCGTCAACTGATAGCTCTTATGCCACGTCTGAAGCTTTGTTGGACGTTGGAGTTTCCATGCTCCGCTGATACGCTTCTTTGACAGTTCTGCGTATTCCGGGGAGAGTTCGACGCCAATGTAGTCGCGGCCAAGTTTTCGTGCTACGACGCCGGTGGTGCCACTGCCGGAGAACGGATCGAGAATGATGTCGCCCGGATCCGAACCCGCTTCGATGCAAGGTGCGATCAATTCGTCTGGAAAGATCGCGGAGTGGTAGCCATGAAGTGTCGCGGGTCGCACGGTCCAAACGTCACGCTTGTTGCGCGTGTCATAGGTTCTGGCGTCCATACCTGATTCGTTTTGTTCGTAGCGGTTGGTGGATCCGCCGCGTGAGACGCCGGCGTAAACAGCGGCCTCAATTAGTTGGTTGAATTTGTATTTGCTGGGTTTTTTGGTGAACAGAAACACCTGCTCGTGCGCCTTGGTCAGCCTGTTTTTACAGCTTTCAGGCATAGGGTTGGGTTTACTCCAGATGATCTCGTTGCGAAGAACCCAGCCATCGTCGATCAGCGCAAACGCAACGCGCCACGGCACACCCAGTAACCTCCCTTTGTCGTAAGAGTCGCCAAGATTCAGCCAGAACGTGCCATCGTCCTTCAGCACGCGCTTGACGGCCTGGAAGACGGTTACCAACCGGTTGACATACTCGGCTACCGTTTTCTCGTTACCGATTTCGTCATCGCCGGCCTTGTAATTTCGTAGCTGGAAATAGGGCGGGGATGTGACGGCCGCTTGGATCGATTTTTCATCAAGCCACTGAAGTCCGTCGACGGCGCTGTCGGTGATGATCATCGGTTACATCCAGAGGGGAGAGCGTTCATGCAAATCAGCCACGACTAAATCAGCTACGACTAATCTACGAAAAAGGCCCGGCTTCGATCAAAAGCGGGCCTTCTCTTATTCTTACCTTCGTTCAGAAGACAAGTGGGATCGCTGGGGCTCGAACCCAGGACCTACGGATTAAAAGTCCGTTGCTCTACCGACTGAGCTACGATCCCAATGACTTTCGCGTTGCCGTTTCAGTCATGAGGCGGATAAGATGCCCGATCTTTAGGTAAGTGTCAAGGCCCAAGTGAAAGGTTCGCAAAAAGATTCAACTTTCCTTATCTCGTGACCCCTAATCCCCGTTTTTGCGTTGTCTTTCATCCAGCTGATTTGGAGAAAAAAAAGACGGTGTTGGGGCTTGAGAATTTTTGGAATCGTGCCGTCCAAAATCAAGTGACGGAGACTGTTTGGGTTGTGCGGGTTTTAGAAAAAACGCCACGACCAAATTTCTAGTCCGGAGCGTGACGTTAACAAAATCAAAGGCATTTTGCCCAAAATTAAACCGTCATTGGTTGGTCAGCATTAACCATCCATATAGCTGGGTTACTCTGGCCAGCTCAAACCCGCGCGGCCGACGATTCGGTAGGACCAGAAACGCACTTACTTTGGAGGCAATCTGATGCGTGGACGCGTCAATACGCGGACGCGGTATCCCTACAGCCGGAATAATGAGTCGTGTGTTAGCGTGTTTACTGACCGGAGAACTCAAAGCGACGTTTGGGTTTTTCGGCTTCGCTATCGACCTCTTCCATCGACCACTGCCCCTTCGTTGTCTTCTTGGATTGAGGAGTCGGATCTGAAGTGCTTGTCCGGCCACCGTCCACTTCTTCCATCGACCATTTGCCGTTGGCACTGCTTTGAGACTGTCCCGACGGCATCGGCTTACCGGTAGATTCGACACGTCGATCTGTTTCGAACAAACCTTCCATAATCTTGTATTTAGCGTCTTGTGCAGACCGTTCCGGAGAAATCAGCCCCCCCTGCCCGACTCGGTCTTGAGGTGTGATCGGCTCCTCGCGCGGAGACGACATCGAGCGAAAGAATATCAAAGCCCCCAAGAAGATGATTGCAGGCAAGATTAATTTGCCAAGTCCTCCGCGACGACGAGGTTGTTCCGGAAGTCCATAACTCATTAGGCACCAATGGGCGAAAAAGTGTGTTGGTTGAAGCACGCACCGCATTTTATGCCAGTTGGATGCAAAGTCCAAGCATTGTTTGCGTCGGTCGCTTTAGTTTAGTGGACGTAGCCAGCTTCATCGTCTGTGTGTCGTCTAACGTTCGGGCTGGGCGGCTCGGCCTTGGGTTCTTAGTCACGCTTCCCATGGCAACCACCGCTGCTCAACGCCCAGCGCAAATCGCCTCCGGAAGACGATGTCTTTTTGCCTTTGCACCTAGCGCGATCGTCTAGCAAGTCTACTGTGTCGGAGTCTATCTATTGTCCGATTCTTTCGGCAACCACGTAGAATGCTCCAATCGCTGTGCCGTCGCCGGTTTGGAATTCAGCCGACATTTTGGTTTCACCGGCGGCTAGATCGACTTCGAAGTCAGCGGATTGTTCTGAACCATCTACTTCCGTCGACCAAACTTGCTCGCCGACTTTCAATGTGGCACGCTTAATGTCAATCGATTTGCCAATCCTGTCGCGGTAGGTCCGCCCGCCTGGCGAAGGCGGCGAAGGTGCAACTTCTGCACTCAACGCATGTCCGGACTCAGCCGGCCAACGCAAAAGCCTCACACGATACTTCCCCGCTGCACGGACGTCGATGTTCCAAAAACCAACTAGTTTCTCTGGTTTTTTCGCGTCGCGCACCTGCGCCTGATTCCATGGCGGCGGCAAAACGCTGATCCAGTCATGGCAGGTGATGTTGACCGGGTTTTCGCGCTCGTCACCAAGATAGATTTTGACGTCTTGGTTGAACGTGGGAGAAACGTCTGCCCAGAATTTCTCGTACGCCTCCCGTAAACGTTTGTGCATTTCCGGGTGCTTGTCCGCGATATCGGTTTTTTGGCCGGGGTCAGATTCGATGTTGTAGAGTTGCTTGCCATCAATCAACCGCCATTTGTTCATCATGGTGGAGCAACTCTTCCAATTGACCGGATCAACGACGCGCTGGGAGTCGGTGATAATGACTCGTTGTTTCCAGTGGTCATCCGTATTGGCAGGGTTCGTCAGCAGGCTTGAAATGTCGTCGCCGTCGAGCGCGATTTTTTCGTTCGGGAGATCGCACAGTTTCATCAGGGTTGGAAGAATGTCCGTGACGCTGGTCAGTGCATCAATATCAATGCCGCCAGTCAGTCCACCAGCCGGATAGTGCCAGAAACACGGAACGCGATGGCCGCCTTCGAATTGGCTGCCTTTCTTGCCACGCATTTGCTTATTGAAAATTTTGTCGCCCGAAGCGGATCCGTTGTCGGTCATGAAAATGAAGATGGTGTTTTCGGCAAGTCCCTCGTCCTTGATGAATTGAAACATCTTCCCGACGTTGGTGTCGAGGTTAACAATCATGCCAAAGAAGTTTGCCACTGTGACACCTTGATCAGCGTAAGGAGCGGCGTCTTCAGGCGGCGCGTGATGCGGTCCGTGAGGCGCGTTGGTGGAGATGTAGGCGAAAAATGGCTCGGCTTTGTTGGCTTTGATAAATTTCGTGGCCTCAGAAAACCACACGTCGGTGCAGTAGCCGGGAAACTTTTTGGGCACCGAATTTTCAAAGTAGGTGTCGTCAAAGTATGAGTTATCCCAGTAGTCTGGCGTTTGTCCGACGCCGCCACCGCGATGACAAATGACTTGGTCAAATCCGCGTTCCTCTGGTCGCAAAGGACAGTTGTCGCCAAGGTGCCATTTACCAAACATGCCGGTTTTGTAGCCGTTGTCTTGAAACACATTCGCCATTGTCGTTTCGTTGGAACGTAACAGGTTCCGACCCTTAATCGTGTGCCAGACACCAGTACGTAACTTGTTACGTCCCGTCATCAGCGCGGCGCGCGTGGGTGAGC
>CALKXO010000501.1 GCA_938003615.1 uncultured Pirellulaceae bacterium
CCTTCGTACTGGCCTCGATCTCGATGGAAAAAACGAATCACTCCATCACGCCTTGCATCCCCGTACTGCAATCGATGGCCCAAGAAATAGTTCTCTCGGAAAATCCAGTATCCATCGTATTTCGGCCCCGCAGTTAGCTCCGAAACAATCTCGTCTGCAAGGTCGTCCTTGATGCGTTCATCGGCGTCGACGATCAGCACCCAAGTGTGTTCTGCTTGGGGAATGGCCCAGTTTTTAAAGTCGCCGGAAGTGCGATAGTCGCGTTCGATAATGCGAACTTTGTCGTAAGTCGTGGCGATCTTGAGGGTGTCATCGGTCGACCCAGAATCGGCAATGATGATCTCGTCTGCAATCGAGTAAAAACTCTCGATGCAGGCACCAATGTTGCGGCTTTCATTCTTGCAAGGAACAATCACTGAAAGTCGTTGTCTCATTGAAAGTCGTTGTCTCATTGATGAAGCCAATTGGTTAAAAAATGGGGTCAGCCAGCGCCATCCGTAACGCTTACCTTCTTGAACGTCGAGATTACCCGTCTTTCAACATGCTGTCAATCCAGATCGCCAACTGACAAACTGCCTATTCTGACGAACTTTTCATCTCTTCTTTCAAACGCTCCAGCTTTCGATTGAAACGTGAACGAAGCTTCGCTTCGCTAGTCTGGATTGCGTCCTTCATTGAGTCAACCGCCGCTCGCACTTCTTTCGAATCGACCGCCTTGCCTTCCTTGATCAATTCATCGATCTCTTTTTGCTGGCGAGCCCGAATTCTCGTCTCAGACTCGGCAATCTGTTGGTCGCGTTTGGCCTTTAGTTGCTTGATTTGATCATCCAGCGAAAGGACAGGTTGCTCACCATCGGATTTTGCCTTCTGGTCATCACCTGCGGCAGCATCCTCGGCCGCTTCGGTTGCTTTTTTGCGTTTCTCAAGCGCCTTTAGCTTCCGGTTCACTTCTCGTTGAGCGATAGCTTTTGCGTCCTTTGCCTTATTCGCCACATCAGTTGCTTCAACCGCAACGGCTCCTGCCGCATCTGCTGCAGGGGCATTTGCCATCTTCGCGGCACCTGATGCTGCAATTCCAGCAGCGGCTGAACCGGCTGCCACCTTCTGAGCAAGCGCTCTCGCCTCGGCCTTGACTGCTTCAACGTTGGCCTCGGCCGCCGCAATTCTGGCTTCTGCCTGAGCTGCTTCTCGTTGCGCCTTGGCGACAGCTGATTCGGCATCGGCCAGCTGCGATTGCAATCGGGCTTTTGTTTCGTTCAGTTCTTGCTGAGCGGCTTCGGCCATTTCCGTTGCTTTGGCGTTGGCAGCAGTAAGCTTATCAATCTTCTTTTGTGCGTCTCGTTTGGCGGTCTGCATGGCCTTATTCGACTTTTGGTTTCGGCTCTGAGCTTGCTTCAGTTTTTTCTCCAACGCCTTAATTTTATCGCCGGCCTCCGCTTGAGCATCGTTCTCCGCAGACTTCATCTGTTTGTTCAGCGCTTCTCGTTCGGCTTGAACCGTTTCCAGTTTAGCTTTCAATTCTTCGACCGTTTTCTGCGAGTCGGCCTTACTCTTCTTCAAGTCCTTCTTGAGACCTTCCAGCTCAGACAGTGTCTCCTCCTCAAGCTTGGTTAAGGCTGCCTTGAGTTTGTTGTTCTCGTTCGTCAACTTCTTCGTTTTCTGATTGGCTTTTCTCAGCAATCCGTCTAGCCGATTCTTTTCTCCAAGCGCATCCTGAAGACGTTGCTTGAAACGGTTGTGACGATTTGCCAATTTCTCTTCTGCGGCAGGCTTCGCAGTTGCCTTATCATCCGAGGTGCTACTTGGCTTTTGCGTTGTGTTTGGAGCAGCCAATTCGCCCGGCCTGTCACCTGCTGTATTACTCGCTGCTTCCGCCAAGGAGCCAGAGATTGAATCCTCGATGACGGCAACGCTTTTCATTTCTTCAGGTGCAGGAGAATTGTCAGGCCGGACAACTTGGTCTACCGGCACACCATTCTCGAAGCCCGAAGTCTCACCGTCGCCCGAATCAACTTCAACGGGGTCTCCGCTCTCGTCGACCAAAGCTCCAGAGATCTCTCCCGCAGGAACCTCTGAAAGAATACGTTCTCCAAAAGGTTCGGTTGGAAACGTGCCCATTGGGAACGACAATGTACCGTCATAAACTCCATACGGAGAGAAAGATTGTCCTGATGAAAATTCTTGACCTAGGCCATCGGATGGAATTTCGATCTCTTGGCCGGCAGGAACTTGATTGAACAAAGTCGATGCATCGATGCGCTCTCCGTTGGGACCGACAAAATACGAACTGCCTGGGATCTCTGTTTCGGTCAGCGGTATCTCGATTCCCGGCGGGTAGTACGGAGAGGGTGCGGAGGAATCAAAGCTTTCGACGACTTCCTGTGAAGCTCCCTGCGTCAAAGTCTGTGCCTCCGATGCGTCACCCTCGACATCTGCACCTTCAGCGCTGTAGATTTCGTTACCATTCTCATCAGCGGGTTGAAGCGTGCCATAGGTTGCATCGCCATCAATGACCTGTCCGATG
>CALKXO010000502.1 GCA_938003615.1 uncultured Pirellulaceae bacterium
AGGAGAAGCACCAAGGCCGAAGGGGTCAGGAGCTCCTTGTGTTCCACTGAGTCTGAAGTCTCCCGGTGCTGTCGAGAAATCTTGCGTTAGAACGCCGAACTCAAATGCGTTTCCGGAAAGATCTAAGTTTAGATTTGCGAAACCAGGTGCGATCGTGTCAGTGAACGTGGATGTTGAGTTCGGATTGTTAAAGGAGAGGTCAGCGATATCATCACTAGTGGCCATTCCTCCAACAGTCGGGAAGACATCGATAATGCCATTGTTCATCGGGCCACCGTCAATTCCCAAGCGGCTCTCATAGCGTCGCTGGAAGAATTCTTCATTGTTGGTTGCCTCGAAGTCAAAAATTTGACTTTCAGCTTGTGCGGCTGAGTTAAAGGCGACGTCTAACCCCAGTGGATTGCTTCGTAGCGTTCCTTTATTGGGGTCATCACCTCGATCGTTGTTGTCGAACGCGTTGTTCATGACCTGTGCATTGATCGTCGCAGAGTCGTATGTATCAAGTGCAATCGCACGCTCGAAGTTGTCCTGAAAGAAATTGCCGACGATTCGTGTTGAGACGACACTGTTACCAAGTGCGTTGACCCTGACAGCGTCGAAGAATAAGAGGGCATCGGCCTCTTCACCAATTGGACCTGGGTTTTCTTCTCCGTAGAAGCTATCCCCATCACTGTCCGTATTATAGCCAGCTCCATTGTTGATGATTTGATTGCTCGTTACCGTCAGCAGTAGGTTCGCATCGCCCAATGCTCTGGCGTCGACAGCCGATCCTTCCAACGCTTCACCCAAGCCGTTGAATCCGGGACCGCCAAAACCTGTTGAAAACGGTCCGGAGAAATCTCGAATTACCGTACGGTCAATGCTTACTCGCGTCAGGTTGTCCACTGCAGGGCTACTCCCATCGCCAAATGCGGCGATTTGGATTCCAACATCGCCGAAATTGCTGTTTGTTGGATTGTCAAGGGCGTCGTCCCTTCCAACGGCCCTAGGCCCAGCCGCTTGCAGAACGGAGTCGCTAATTTCGACGTCCGCGAAGGTGTCGTTTCCGGTGATGACAGAGATGCCATTGTCCGCTTCAATCGTCGTGTCACGAATTGAGATTCGGTTGATGTCGCCAGCACCATTGTTGGAGAAGTTCAATGCGACACCGAAATCGCCCGCTTGCAGCAAACCACTTTCATTAACATCAAAGTTGTTCGGGACCGCGTCGTCACCATTGATGATTCTCAAAACGTTAACATTGCTAATTTCAGAAGTCGCAAAAGCGTTGCCGGTCGAATTGATTGAGATTCCATCACCACCGGCCGAGTTGCCCGGAAGTTGGATTTGGATGTTGTCAATGCGACTGTTGATCTGAGAGGCGGCAATTCCGTTGTTGGTGCCTGTAGCACTCAGCGAGATCGCGGATCCGCTAATGATTCCATTGTCGATGATCTGCAATGGAAGCGTGGTTGTGCTGAGGATATTTGTGTTAATGATGCTGCCGTCATTGGCTTCCATCAAGACACCATCATTGTCGTTGTTGCTGATAGCGACGGCGTCAATGATGTCGAGATTCATAACGGTGTTCTCACCATTGGTTCTTCCAACGACACCCCGACCACCATCGTCGATCGTCAAACCGGTAACGAGGATGTCCTGAGTCAAACCGGGACCGTCAAGTTCGAATTCGAGATTTGCACCAACCCGATTCCCGGAAACCGTTGAGGCACCTCCGATCGTTGTGCCAACGAAGGTTCTCTGGCCCGGATCGTTGCTGGTGTAGTTCCGCGTCCTGATTCCTCCTGTAACGTTATTGGAGATCGTGGCGTCCACAATGTTCAAGTTTCCGTCGCCGTTGGCGACCAGAATTCCATACAACGTATTGTCGTTTGAGGTTGCTGAAGCAATGTCGATTCGTCCACCCGGCGATTGGTCATTCTCCAAGAAGATACCGTGGCGACTGTTGTTGTTTGTTATGGTCGAATTCAGAGTGACTTGCTCCGATGAGAAATTGTTCATCTGGATGCCGTCACGTCCGTTGCTGGACGCGTTGACTCCGTCGAAAGTCCAGTCTCCTTGAACGTTGACCGCCAAGATGCCATCACGTCCGTTGCTGGACGCGTTGACTCCGTCGAAAGTCCAGTCTCCTTGGACGTTGACCGCCGAGATGCCGTCACGTCCGTTGCTGGACGCGTTGACTCCGTCGAAATTCCAGTCTCCTTGGACGTTGACCGCCAAGATGCCATCTTCGGTTGCTCCAGAGATACTGGTCGCCTGAACGACACCACCTGAAACGCCGTTGGCAGAAATACCATTGTTCGCGCCAGTGGCGTCGATGGTAATTCCACTTACAACGTTGTTGTTGGCTAAACGTACAACATCAAATTGCCCCGGGTTGCTGATCGTCGCGCCGATACCGCCAGTATTGAGCCGGACTAGGCCACGGTTTTGTGTCGGGATGATGTTTTCGCCACCAGTACTCAGTAGGAACTGGTCATCCTTCAGAATGATTCCCTGAGTGTAGAGGTTGGTGGTTCCGTCTCCGGTATCCACAAAGATGATGTCACCTTCGCTACTGTTCAATTGAGCATCCAGTAGTGCGTCAAATGGCAACTCCGCAGTACCATCCCCAATCGAACCATCGGCAGTGTTGTTCACATGAACGACGTTGTAAGCCGCGCCCGTATCAGGATCGATCGCCAATTCAATGTCTTGGCTGAAGCGAACGATGTGATCGTTTCTGAGTGTCTGCTCAAGATCACGTCCTAAGCTTGCGTATTCTCCGCCAATGGCCCCACTAGAACCGAAGGTGTAGCCAATGCCAATCCCGCCGGTCGTCTCGAAACGATCGTCATGATTGACTTCCAGCCCAACCGAAAGGCCTCGTTTTGTCTGTAGGCCAAGTCGAACTCGACCACCGCCAAAGGAGTTGACAAGGTCGGATGAGTAGCCGTATCCACCAAGCTCGAATGAGCCATTCATGAAAGCAAGTTGCTTCGGCTTTAAGCGTAGGGTGACATCAAAACCAGTCAAAGCCGAATCGATGCCGGGCTGGAGCTGGATGTTGTTACCGATGAAAAGGCTGCCTGCTCCCGGTGAGACGGAAGTATGGTCAGTCACGCCAACCGGGAAGTAACCGTTTCCGACCAAATCCCAATTGCGAGTTTTGATTGCAGCGTTGACGCCGACCTGAGAGAAGTCGTGCCCAAAGTTGCCCTGTTGGTCACCATCAAAGTCGTACCAGACTCCTGCTACGACGTCTGCTTTGGCCGCGTCGATAGAAAAGACACGTTCGATTCCAACGTTAGCAAAGAAGCCGCCGTCATCTTCAATCGAGTGGTGTAGTCGTGCCTCGGTTAGCCAGCGTCCGTCAAGGAAATCCTCGAACAGACGTGTCTTGCCGCCGATGGTCAGGTAAGAACCCGTATAGCCAAGGCCTTGGTCGGCAAAATTGGACTCAACCCAAAGCCGACCTGGCACGCCGACTTTCACGTCAGCAGCCACACGGCGAAATGTGTCGGGTTGATAGGCTTGCGTACCGGCGCGTCCGAAGGGCCCGACTTGGGCTGTCGCTTGCGGATTGTCGGTTCCGAAGAGGGCGGAAAACGCCGCTGCAAAGCAAACCAAGCTGAGTCTTTTCTTCATTGATGTCTCCCGAGACGAATCTCGACGCTATCAGGCTAATGGATTCCAAGGGCAGCGTATTTACGCGGCCTGAGGTATTACACGTGGTAGAATCCATCGACATGGAATTACCAGAACCATTAGTATTTCCCGTATGATTGCGCTAATTGCTACATTTTAACGCGGTGTTCTGCGCAAACGACAGCATCGAGTGCAAGCAAGAAAGTGCGTTTGTCTTTGGAAGTGTGAGCGCAGTAGCACTGTGATAGAAGCGGCTACGAGCACTGTTAAACATCGATTTAGAGGCCCATCACTAGAACGGGTCTCACTTGGAAGAGACACTGGCGAACCTAATTAGTGCGGCTGTTGAAACCTTGCTTTTAGTTTCTTCAAGTCATCGATTCCGCGTTTTCTTCCGATCGCTTTGTCCGGCAAGCCTGCGATGCGTTGGATTGCTTGCGCGTCCAGTAGGTCCTGTTGGCGGTCGAGAGCATTGAGCGCCGCGACGGCGACCAAATAGCCTGAATTCCTCTGGTCCGCGCGCGTCAACAATCGCTCAACAGCACGGGCTTTCACATCTACTGGCGTTTTACCCAAACGACACAGCGCCTCGGCGGCAGCGACTTGCACCACTTGCTCACCGTCTGCCAGCAATCCCTCCAGCCAGGCTGCTGCATCCGCCATCCTGTCCAAACGCTGTTGAACGCCGACCGCCCCCCAGTATCTGACTGCCGGATTGGAATCGCCAAGCATCGCCAGCACCTTTTGGTCCGACGCCGGATCAGCGGCTCGGAGCGCGGCGATTTGAGCCGCCTCAAAAGCGGCACGAGTAAATTTCTTGCCTTCTTCTGTTTCTCGGAGGCCGACGCGCGATAGTGAGATGGGTTCAGGGACGAAACTCCAATCCGGAGTTTTCAACGCCTGTTTGCGATGGGCTTTTTGAAGGGATGCCAGTTGCGCTGCATAAGCGGGATCCGCGGCAAGGTTGTTTGTGCCGTATGGGTCTGCCACGATATCGTACAGTTCCTCGGCTGCGCGCGGCATCCAGAATTGCGATTGTATGGGGGTGGTTTCCCTTCGGCCAAACGCCTCAAACCACTTCTTTGTCGCTGGCGTTTGCATCTGATAGGCTAGGGGCTGGCCGGCCGGCAGGTGGGGCATGTAATTCGCCGAGTACTGAAACATTTGATTCCGCACGCAATGACTTAAATCCACCCACTCGTCCATTCGTTCGCGAAAACCGAACAGGAACTCATCGCCTTGTTTCTTATGAGGCCCAAACCACGCTCGCCCCTCCATCGATGCTGGCGGCTCAATGGCACAGAGGCTTAATACGGTTGGGGCGAGATCGACAAAACTAACCATACGTTCTGAGAGTCGGCCCGCTTCGTAATCTGTTGCCCATTGACGAAACTTTTCTGGCACGTGAACCATCATCGCAACCTTGTATCCGGTGTCTCCAGCGTAACGTTTGAAGCGTGGCATTCCCGATCCATGGTCGCCATAGAAAAACACAATCGTGTTGTCCTTTTGTCCGGCGCGTTCTAGTTCGTCAAGTTTGTTTTGAAACCAAGTATCCATGTTGTGGATATTGTCGTAGTACTGGCCAAGGTCCTCGCGGATTTCCGGAAGGTCAGGCCAGAATGGTGCCAACTTTAGTGTGGTCGGATCAGTGGTTGCTTCATGAGGACGGCTACGAATTTTGCTTTCATGGGTTTTGGTGTTGTTGAAAACCGCGAAGAAAGGTTGGCCCGGTTTCCGATTGCGATAGTGGGCCTTGGCACTAGATTCGTCCCAAACGCCATCAGGTTGGAACAGGTTATAATCTTCCTTTTTCTGGTTCGTGCAATAGTATCCCGCCTGGCGGAGCAGCGCCGGAAACATGACCGTATCAGCAGGCAATGGAACTTGAGACCGCATGTTTCCTGCGGCCATGCTAGAAGCATACCTTCCCGTGATGATCGTCGTCCGGGCTGGCGCGCAAACAGGGTAGGTTGACCAAGCCGTTTTGTACCGCAAAGAAGTTTTGGCAAACGCGTCAAGCGCGGGCGTGTTTGCGTTTGAGTCGCCGTAGCATCCCAGTTCCGGGCCAACATCTTCAATCGTCAGCCAGAGAATGTTCGGACGCGCGTCTTCTGTGACGGGCACGGTCGCCAGTAGACGGTCACTGCAGCAGAAGAACGACAGCGCAAATAGAGCTAAAGCCAACCAACGTTTCATTTCGAATACCCTTTGAGAATGATCCTCTTTCAACTCATTCTAGCAGCAATTCGGTCGTTGGAGACTGAGCCCGTATCTGTATGGGGTAAAGAGAAGCTTGATAGGTATTTCAGCGCCGTTATCATAGCCGCCGTTATCACAGCCGCCGGTTTCTTCGGTCAAAGAAACAAGTTTTCGTCAGTCAATGTACTCTTCAAACTCGCTAACGTCGTGACTCTGAGGCAGATCCTGAAGGTCGCTCAATTGAAACAGATCGAGAAAGCGCTTCGATGTTCGGTACAGTCGCTTGGCCGGTTTATCTTGGGTTACCTCGATC
>CALKXO010000503.1 GCA_938003615.1 uncultured Pirellulaceae bacterium
CCCGTTCACCTAATTAGCAATCAGGCGCTTTCGACCACTCAGCCACATCTCCTCTGAGGTTGAAATTGTGCAAGAATCATCGGTAAAGATCAAGCCGGGAACCAGCCGTTTTTTTGGAATGACGCCACTTTCAAGTCGTCATCATCTTTCAAGTCGTCACCATTCAAGGCGGCAACCGATCCATGTATGACCCACCGGATCGCCGGCAGGTTCATGGGACTGATGTTGTTTGGATTACGATGCGTTGGTAAATGGTGTCATTCTTGGCTCCGGCGGGTTGGAAGGGCGTGTCTCAATTCCGCCTTGTCGTTACCACCGCAACCGCTAAACTATTCCATTCGTTTGGCGGACGTTTTCAGCCTGACAGAAATCAGGTCGATGCAAGAAAGTGGCTAGAGCGATCAACGGGAACGCGTTGATGCAACGAAAGCAGTAGCCGATTCGGCGGTGTAGCTCAGTTGGTTAGAGCAGCGGAATCATAATCCGCGTGTCGGGGGTTCGAATCCCTCCACCGCTACTTCAAATTCCCCGAAAAAACGAAGTAAATCACGGTTTTTAGCGGATGGTTCCCAAGGAATCTGATTACTGCTGTCCGCATTATGTGCCACAGCGTGCCACGCTCTGGGATTGTGGCCACTGACAAAATCACTGACAGTCCAGCATATCGGCTAGTTTCAAAATCGCGTCTGGTTCGGCGTTCGGGAACAAGTGGCCGTACGTGTCCATGGTCAACGTGATTGACTTGTGACGCATGATCGTCTGAATGGTCTTGGGATGGACGCCGCGGATTGCCAACCACGCTCCGCACGTGTGACGTAATGCGTGGAAGTCTAAAACCTCGCCAGCAAAATTTTTGGGAAGCAGGAAGTCGCTTTTCGAGCCCGATTTCTTGTCGCTGCCCTTTCGGTTCTCCCAGTTTGCGCGAGCCGTGGCCAAGTCGGATCGAAGCATCTTGGCCATGCCAGTTTCATGGGGCAAACCGGTGAACAGTTTCTCGCTTGATCGCGGACTAGCCTGGCTGATCCTTTTTGCTAGATCGATGCTGATGTATTGGGACGCTGGCCGGCGGTCCTTCGTGTCGTTGCTCGGTACCGAGACGTATGGAGGTTTTGATCTGGCGTGCAGGTGAGCGGCGGTGATCGATCTCAGTTCATCTGATCGCAGGCCAGTTTGAATGGCCAGTTCGTACAGCAGTGCCCGATCGCACGAGGCAGCTTTCAGCAGCCATGGCCATTCGTCTGGAAGCAACATTCGGCGAAGCAGTCGACGGTCTGACTGTGGATTTGGCTTTTTGATTGTCCGCAGCGGATCGCGCGATATGCGATCGGTCTCGAACAGCCACGCCGTGAACTGCTTGGCGACCTGCAAGTAGTGGGCGATCGTCGAAGCAGCTCGGTTGTCATCACGGAGGCCATCAGCGAACGCCTCGAGATCTTCCGGCTTGATGTCGCGAATGGTTTTCCAGCCAGCGTGATCGGCAATGACATTGAAACGTGACGCATGAAGGTTGGTGTGCTTTTCCGTGCTTCCGGTTGATCTGAGTTTTCTGAGCCATTCGTCGCGATGCTGATCGATTGGCCGCAACTGTTGTTTCTGGATTCGCTCAATCGCCGGATCGATCAATCCCGACCGAACTTCGTTGGCCTTTTGTTCCCAAAGCTCAAGGATCTTCTGAGCCTGCTTCTTTGATTTCGTTCGGGTCGATTTCTGATCTCGCTTGCCGGTGTGATCGGTGTACTCGGCGTGCCAGTTTCCTTTCGGTGATCGGCGGTAAAGCGTCCCCATCAGCACGCCCTCACTACGCGCAGATCATCCGCGTAAACGAACAGGCCGTCTTTCGATTTGAGTCGATGAAGCACCATCGCCATCATGCGACGGTCGGCCACGGTAGCGGCGTAGTGGTCACCGACTGGGCGAAGTTTCCCGTTGTCATCGCGTTCGCCGATTCGCAACAAAGGCTCCCGGAAGCAGTGACGGAAACCGCATTCATAGAACTGGCGGAAATTCCCCAGATCGATGTCATAGGCCCGGATGAGCCAGCGGCCTCGGCGGATCAGCGGCCGGCGCAAGTAATCTCGGATTGGCAAAGGATGCTCCAGCAAGTCAATGCGGTGGATGTTGCTCAAGCGGCGTCGTTGCCAAACGGGTTCGCGTCCTACGATATTGCGGGTTGGGTAGTAGAAATCGGTCATTCCGACCAATTTGATTCGCTAGCGGACACAGTTGGTCAAATCGAATCAAATTTTTGAATGACTAACTATTAACATGTCGGAGGCGTCATCGTCGAAACGATCGCGCCTGCCGAAAATGCGTAAGCAGGCCCGTTTCTTCTGCTCCGCGCCGACATTTTGTCAATCAATTTGTTGGCTCGATTCCTAGACCAGATGAAAAAGCCGCCCAGCACTGATGTTGGCGGTACCGCGGTAAATAGTAGGATCTGCCACCAAGGCATTGGTTCGGCGTGGCAAGCGACGACGCCCCAAACAACGAGGCCGATACCAAGAACTGAACCGCTTGTCACCGCCAAATATCTTATGGTTTTTAGAACATCGTGCCAAATAGCAACGTGGTGATCTGGTGAGAGTTTGCTGGCTGAGTGATCTGGGTCAGTCCGCAATCTCGACTTGCTTTGACGTCTTTTCGTTAAAGACTTGCTAGGCTTCGTGGATTTACCTCCCATTTTCTACTGAGCCTTCTTTTTCGTTGATTTCGACGCCTTTTTCGTAGCTTTCGCAGGGCGTGAATCGATCCCAGCCGCCCGGCGTTCGGCCTCGGCAATGTCGGGAACTGGGGAATGAGATCCTGTCTTTTTCACCAGACTCTCCACTTCAATAGTCCTTGCTATTGCAGCAAAAACATTGTCATCACTGACTGGTCTTCCGCCTTGCTGTCGCTCTGCCCAAAGCCCAGTTGTAACGGCTTCGGCGTCTGTGATTTTCCCCTCTTTGATTCGTCGCCGAATCTTTTGAGCGCAATGAGAATGACATCCTCTCGAAATTTTCGCCTGCTTTCCAAGCTTCTTCTCGCAGTAAAAGCAAATTCCCTGAGAGAGCTTCTTCGTGGCCTCGCTGTTGATGGCTGAAGAATCAGCAGAACCACCAATCGCATTACTGAGACTCTGCAGCTCAGCCACGATTGCGTTTATTCGAGATTGTATCTGACTTGCTTCCATGAAAACTATTTTGAAAAGTTTTTAGCAAATCGCAAGTGCCCGTCTGAAAACGACTTACGACGAAAGTTATGGTTATTGTTATGTAAACACTAATGATTACTGTATTGACTACTGTTTTTGATGCGGTAATATCCTGCCACATGGACGGGGAAACCAAAACAAATAAAGAGGCCGTCCATGCAGGTTTTGATACGCCAATTAAAGGTAGTGACCGTGAATAACTCTGGGGTAAATCGAATAAGGAAAGCTGCCAAAGAAGGCCTGTGCCTAGGTTGCATGAATCTGAATGATCAGCTGATTCGAGGACTATGCAGTCCTTGCTACCAAGCGACTCGCAGGCTGATTAACTCGGGTGAGCTCGATGAGGGGTCGCTGGTTCGTGATGGTCGAATACTGGCCAAATCAAAAGGTGGAAGACCTGCAACCAACCCAGTTACAGTCGAATCGAAAGTTGCAAAACAAGCGGAGGCGGGCTAATGGGCAGACCATCGAAAGAGCCGGCACGAATCCCGATCAACGAGCGATCGTTGCTGACTCGAAAAATGGCGGCTGCTTATCTGTCGATCAGCGAGAGTCGTCTTGATGAGTACCGAGCCGCGGGCGACGTGAAAGTGGTTGAGCTTGGCACTCGCAACATTCGGTACCGGCGTCGGGAACTAGAAAACTTGATCGACAAGATCGAGCAAAAGCAAACACATTTTGACCGCATGACAACGGCAGGGTAACGAAGTTTTGAGATCAAAGCGGGGTGGAGAAGTGGTATCTCGTTGGGCTCATAACCCAAAGATCGCAGGTTCGAATCCTGTTCCCGCAATTTGTCTTGGCATGTGCCGCTGACCCTCCAAGTTAGCAGCCATGCTGAGGCATTCAACAACAATTTGAATCGCATTC
>CALKXO010000504.1 GCA_938003615.1 uncultured Pirellulaceae bacterium
TGCTTTGTGTTGCACACTGGTCCGTGGCGTGGTTTCCGTTAATGGCCATTCCAATGCTGGGCTTAGCTTGGTGGTCGCGAGGGAAAAGACCCGTAGGGTCAAAAAACTCTGACGAGTAGTTGAGTCGTGAAACATACAGGCTGTATAGCGACAATTACTTTTACCGGCCAACGACAATTAAAAGTGCCGGATAGTGAAGTTGGTTAAGGAGGGCGAAGGTCTCCTTAATCAACACTCTTAAAAACCAGCGACAATTAGAATTACCGGTTGTCGCCGGCTCAAAACCGGCTGCAATTCTCTCAACTAAGGAGACTTGCATGATTCAAGACGCTAAAGTGAAACGACTTCGAAAGTACCTTAGTGGCGGCATGACGCTCGTCCAGGCTGCGCTTCGAACAGGGATGACCGAGAAGACCGCACGGAAGTATCGAACGATGAACCGACTGCCAAGCGAATCCAAAAAACCGCACGATTGGAGAACTCGAACCGATCCTTTCGAATCTGTTTGGCCCGAAATCCAAGAGCAACTTGAAACCGCCCCTGGCCTCCAAGCCAAGACGATCTTTCAATCGCTCCAGCGGCAACAACCAGGCAAATTCCAAGACGGCCAGCTGCGCACCCTCCAGCGGAAAATCAAACAGTGGCGTGCCACTGACGGCCCAGCCAAAAAAGTTTTCTTCGATCAGATTCATCACCCAGGTGACCTCTGTGCTTCCGACTTCACGCGCATGGGAAGCCTCGGCATCACGATCAATGGACAGGCCTTCGGTCACATGCTGTATCACTTTGTGCTGACTTATTCCAATTGGGAATCGGTCACACTGTGCTATTGCGAAAGTTTTGAATGGTGCGTCCCCGCGATACGTTCTCTACGTGGTGCCGACAGGGCAGCTTCGTTTTGTTTGGGCCAGCGACATGCGGATCAAGATCGAAGCTGCTAATCCTGAGTGGCGAGATCAAGGCACCGTTACGTTGAGACTCTCGGACGTCCTTGATCAGGCGGCATTGACGACCATTTTTGAGCGAGTTATGCGCGAAGGAGTTGGACTTCGTAACATTAAAGACAAAATGGCAAATACTACATTAGGCGTTGATGGTATGCGACGCGTCGCTCGGGCCGACAACTTGGTCCTAGAGGTCACCGATGACAAAAAATACGATCAATTGTGGGCAGGGCGTTCCGCAGCTGGCCCTGATAAATCAGAAATTGATATCGATACTGATCTTGATGAGTAGAAAATCAATTTTGATTGTTCGAAGTCGCAAAGCCTGTCCCACAGATTTGTGAGCCACTGCAGTTGAATTTTTGCCAAACCTAAATCCTTTGTTCGGGCGTGGAAGAGCTTTTGCTTTTTCACGCTCGTTTTGATTCGAAACTTGTCTGATTTCGTATTGTTTCAAACATTGACTGTATACTGGGTGCAGGCCGATACGCAAAGTTGCGTTAGTGCTTCTGCTTTTGTGAATCTGATTCACCACGCCTTCGGTGTCAGAGAACTCACACTTACTGTCTACAATGTTAGAAGTCCAACACTCTACTTATGATGAAAACACGCAATAAATCGATACCCGTGTTCTGCCTTGCGTTGCCAATTCTATTGGTCACTCAATGTTCGTTGTGGGCGCAAGATGTCTCCTTCAACCGCGACATTCGTCCGCTTCTTTCGAATCGTTGTTTTGCTTGCCATGGTCCGGACGCAGAGGCGAGAGCATCTGGTCTGCGGCTTGACCAAGCCGATGGTGACGAAGGAGCAGTTGGCTCAGTAATCGAGCCAGGCTCGGTCGATGCTAGTGAAATGTGGAATCGGATCACGTCCGATGACGAATCTGAGATCATGCCTCCGCCCGGTTCTCATCTTAAACCGCTCAATGAGAAAGAACTGGATCAAGTCAGGCGATGGATCGAAGCGGGAGCCAACTACGAAAGCTTCTGGGCATTCGATCCGCCACTTAAACCCTCGACGCCAGTGGTTGCAAATAAATCGTGGAGTACACAGCCTGTCGATCTATATGTTCTGAAGAAGCTTGAGTCTCTGCAGCGTTCGCCGTCCGCCGAAGCTATGCCCCGTACGTTGATTCGGCGCGTCACCCTTGATCTAACGGGGCTGCCACCAACCCGCGCGGAGATAGCTCAGTTTCTCAGCGAATATCAGGACTCACCCGAGCAAGCGTGGGAGCAGCTTGTCGATCGATTGTTAGCGCGGCCAAAGTACGGAGAACACATTGGTCGGTATTGGTTGGATCTGGTTCGGTTCGCTGATTCTAACGGTATGCACAAAGACTTCTACCGTAACCAAACCGCTTATCGCGACTGGGTGATTCGGTCATTCAATGACAACCTGCGCTACGACGATTTTGTGCGCTATCAACTGGCGGGCGATTTGTACCCCAACCCTTCCCAAGATCAGTTGATTGGCTCTGGGTTCAATCGTCTACATTTAATCATTGACAAAGGAACTGCCTTACCCGAAGAGAGTTTTTCCAAAAATGTGATCGACCGCGTGACGGCTGTGAGCACGGCTTTCTTAGGTTTGACCGTTCAGTGCGCTCAATGCCACGATCACAAATTTGATCCCATTACACAAAAGGATTTCTACTCTCTGTCTGCGTTCTTCAATAACATCGATGCGAAGCCAGAAACGATTTCAAAGAAAGGACCCAAGATGGGGCTTCAGCAGCCCTTTATCTCGCTGGGAACTGTCGAGCAAGAGTCGCGACTGAAAGCCCTCAAGCAAAACCGCACGAAGCTCGTCGGCAAACTGAAAAGAGCAAACGACGAAGCGGATAAGGAGAGACTGACGGCAGACCTTGATCGCTTGACAAAAGAACTTGACCTATTTGATCGATCCATCCCTAAAGCGATGGTGATGAGAGAACGTAAAGAAGTTCGGCCAACGTTTGTCCTCGAACGTGGAATGTACGACGCGCCCGGCGAAGAAGTCCATCGCAATACGCCCGGATTCCTGCCACCCATGAAAAAGATCGGCAAAGTTCCGACGAGAATGGATCTAGCAGAGTGGTTTGTCGATCCGAAGCACCCGTTGACAGCGCGCGTGGCTGTTAACCGAATTTGGCAGCAGTTCTTTGGTGTGGGCTTGGTAAAAACGTCAGAGGATTTTGGTAACCAAGGTGACGTGCCCTCTCATCCGGAACTACTGGAGCATTTAGCGGTCTCGTTTATAGAATCGGATTGGAATATCAAGGCGCTCGTTAAACAGATCGTTAAGTCCAAAACCTATCGCCAGTCTTCGAGCGCCACCCCAGAAGAGTTCAACGCCGATGCGGAAAATCGGCTGCTGGCGCGCGGATCACGCTATCGACTGGATGCAGAAATGATCCGGGATCAGATCCTAGCAACCAGCGGTTTACTCTCGGGCAAACTGTACGGCCCGAGCGTCAAACCGCCTCAACCTGAAGGCCTCTGGGAAGCCGTTTCCATGAGGGGAGAAAAATATCAGGCGGACACAGGCGAAGCGATTCGACGGCGCAGTGTCTATACATTTTGGAAACGTTCCATGCCGCCGCCGCAAATGACGATTCTCAACGCACCGCTGCGAGACGCTTGTATCGCGCGGCGTGAAAGAACCAACACTCCAACGCAAGCCTTGTTGCTGTTAAATGAGTCCGAATACCTGAAAGCCGCAGCAGCGTTGGCGGCGACAGTCCTACAACAGCCCATCCAACAGCGCATCAGTTTTGCGTGGGAGTCGGTCACGGCGCGCCTTCCAGACGAAAAAGAACTACTGGAACTGCAAAAACTACTTGGCGACCTGCAAGCCAAATACTCAACCGATCCCGAACTGGCGGATCAACTTGTTCAAAGCTTGGAACTTTCGCAGGACAACTCACTCAATGGCGAGAAAATGTCCCCAAATTCAAACGCCGAACTGGCCGCGTGGACCGTACTTGGCAGCGTTTTGTACAACCTCGACATCACCAAAACCAAGGACTAAAGCATGGCGTCATTCACAACCTTCGACACGTTGCTCAATCGCCGCCGTTTTTTGACTCATACTGGCATGGGACTGGGCGTCTCGGCGCTGGCTAATGTTCTCGCGGGCCAAGGTTTAGCAGCGACCACAAACACGCCGCGTGACGGTGTTCGCAACGGAACGCATTTCCCTGCCAAGGCCAAACGTGTCATCTTTCTGTTCATGGCAGGTGCACCGAGCCAAATTGATTTGTTCGACTACAAACCTGAGTTGGCAAAGCTCTTCAAAACTGACTTGCCAGAGTCGGTCAGCATGGGGCAACGAGTTACCTCGATGACTAAAGGCAAAGGCAGATTGATCGCCCCGTCCAAATTCAAATTCTCAAAGCAAGGTGAGAGTGGGATTTGGATGAGCGAGTTGTTGCCGCATCTGTCACGGCATACCGACGATCTCTGCTTTATTAATTCGATGAACACCAATGCGATCAACCATGACCCGGGCAAGACATCATTCTGTACGGGGTCCGAAATCGCCGGCAAGCCCAGCATGGGGGCATGGCTGAGCTACGGCTTGGGATCGATGAACGAAGACCTTCCGGACTATGTCGTCTTGCCATCGGCGAAGTGGAGTGGCAAAGTCAATGTTCAGGCATTGTATTCACGATTGTGGGGCAGCGGATTCCTACCATCCAAACACCAAGGAACCAGCTTCCAAGCGGTGGGAGATCCAGTATTGTTCCTTTCCAACCCTGCTGGTGTCGATCCGACGGTTCGTCGACGCATGCTGGATTCGCTTGGTACGTTGAACCAAAAGCACTTTGCCGAAATCGGCGATCCGGAAATTGAAACCACCATCGCTCAACAGGAGATGGCGTTTCGCATGCAGACGTCCGTGCCCGACCTAACCGACATTTCTGGCGAAACGACCGATACGTTGGAAATGTATGGCCCAGACATCGACAAGCCCGGATCCTATGCCCGGAACTGTCTGTTAGCGCGGCGGATGGCCGAACGGGATGTGCGTTTCATTCAGCTATTTCATCGCGGTTGGGATCATCATTCTCGACTGCCCGCGAATCTGGCCGGTCAATGTCGCGACGTAGACCAACCCACTGCGGCGCTGCTGCAAGATTTGAAGCAGCGCGATTTATTGAAAGATACGCTCGTCGTGTTTGCCGGCGAGTTTGGTCGAACTGTCTATTGCCAAGGGAATTTGACGGCGGAAAATTACGGACGTGACCATCATCCACGCTGCTTCACTGCGTGGTTGGCCGGTGGCGGCGTCAAAGGTGGATTTCAATTCGGTAAGACTGACGACTTTAGCTACAATGTGGTCGAGGATTCCGTTCACGTGCGTGACCTGCACGCCACGATGCTACATTTGTTGGGCATTGACCACAACAGACTGACCTTTCCATTTCAGGGACTCGATCAGAAGCTAACAGGCGTGGAGCCAAGCCGCGTCGTAAGAGAAATCATTGCCTAACACTTGTCCGATTTTCTAAAAATCATTGATCAGAACTAATAAGTGCTTTGCTGATGCAATGGCAGGTAGGCTTCCTTGCCGAACGCCCGACAAGCAAACTGGCAACGAGAATAGCAACAAGACTGGCAAGAGAGCCAATTTTGCAAACGTTGCGCATCATTTCCGACCATACCAGAAAACTCACATAAGAAATCTATTGTGAAAGTTAATCTTGGTTTGATAGTGTTTTTCGTTTTGCAGATTTGCAGATTTGCAATCCGGGCCGTATTTTCGCACAAGCAGCCCAATCTGATGAAGAAGGGTTCGTTCAGATTTTCGATAGTGAAACACTCAACGGCTGGTCCAGTGACGAAGACTATTGGTCGGTTGAAGACGGAGCGTTGACCGGTGTCACCGATGGTTCATTGAGAGCGAACAGCTTTATTGTCTGGCAAGAGGCAACGATCAAAAACTTTGACTTGCGAGTTAAAGTCAAAATTACCGCTGGCGGCAACAGTGGTCTTCAATTTAGAGGAAAATTACGTCCTGATCTTGGGCCTCATGTCATGACAGGCTATCAGTGCGATATCGTCGCTAGTGTCCCGAAATACCACGGAATGCTGTACGAGGAAAAGGGAAGACGCATTGTGTCGCACACGGGCGAAAAAGTGATCGTTGATCCTGACGGAGGTTCTTGGGTTGTCGAGAAATTTGCGCCCGACCAATGGCACGACTACCGAGTACGCATCGAAGGCAATCATCATCGTCATTGGATCGACGGCCATCCAACAGCCGACCTAATCGACCTCGACGAAAAAGGCCGAGTACTCGAAGGTGTTCTGGCCGTTCAGGTTCACAAGGAGCTAGGGGCCAGCCATGAAGATTCAATACAAGGATTTCAAAATCAAACTTCTTCC
>CALKXO010000505.1 GCA_938003615.1 uncultured Pirellulaceae bacterium
CATGTTGTCAACTTGATTCGCAAGTAATTTGATTCGAGTGACGTCAAAGCTGAGTGCGCTAGGCCACTGCGGCTGCTACGTTGACAGGCAATCCACCACAGTGACTCCGAGTGACACTCTCAGCGGCTCAAGGACGGAAGGCATTTCCCCTCCTAGTGCAAGAATGGTCGAAAGCTCAATCGTCTCCGAAAGTGAACCTCTCCATGCTGAGATCACAGCTCTGTATTTGACGCACTGAAACAACCCACGCGCGATGTCATCAACACTTGAGATCTTGGACTTCACTTCAACCGCCAACCACTTCTTGGCTTGTGTGAAAACCACGTCTACAGAATCTCCGCTGGGCAAGCCATATTCCTGCTCACCGATTCCGAATTTTGCAGACATGCCAACAAGCTGTGGAGCTTGGGCAATTCGCATTTTTAATGCCTTGTGTAAGTCACTTTCGCCCCCGGAAGAGCGATTTCTCGCTTTGTTTACCACTGAGTCGAAATTTGATTTCGCGTGCCGCAGATCGAAGTGCTTGAGAACTGCCTCCCATTTGGTATAGATGAAGATCTTCGCCAGAATCGCGTCGATAGCGATCTCTTTTTGTGCGGGAGCAAGAGCTTTGATCTCATCGAGCGAAAACAAGAATTCGAAAACGCCATCGCCGGGCATTCCTGTTTCTTGGTTTTTTACCAAGCATTGGATCAATGGGATTTTTTCGTTCCATTCTTCTCCTAGCTGTTCCAACGCAACACCGATGCATCCCAGTACGAAATTGAGATTTCTTGCATTGGGCATATTCAATTCGTTTGCTAGTTCTCCGTAAGTCAGGCTTTTCCCAGCGGCAGCCTGTCGAACCAATATCGGCAACGCAAGTCGAGCCCGTTGCTGATAAAGTTTGTCGCCGAAAATTCCGCCAGCTTTAGATGGTGTCCCCGTCATCTCGTTTTACCTTTATTCATGGAAGTGATTTCAGTCGCGGAGGTTGGCATGAAAGGGCACTCCAGTCCGGCTCAACGCAACTCTGACTGCCTCGATCGTTTTGACAGTTCGAGGTCGAAACCCCTGAGTTGACGAGCATATTTGGCGACGATTAGTCTGGCAAGTTGTCGTCGCAGGCTGTTACCCTGAAAACGCACTAGGACTTGGCTTAATCTACACTCGGACTTCCGAGTACAGACGTAGCGACACGAGCCAAAATTCGTTTCACAATTAGAGTTTCTGTGAACCGAAGCATGCTGGTGGTGTCAAGTTGTTTCTCTAGGTGTGCATTCAACGGAGTGATTAAATGAGCAGAATAGTTGCGTCTCGATTTCTTTGCTTGGACTCATCGACCATTGCGAAACTTACAAAGGCCTGTTCTGAGTCGGGCGTCTGTGCAACGAGGAGCGAAATTGAAAGTCGCGGTTGGATTCCTGTCATTTCATTAAGTCATCTGCAAGAGATGGGGCAGATTGAAAATCGAGATGTTTTTGAGGCAAGATTGAGATATCTCAAAGGCTTCAGATTGCTCGCCACGATCAAGACCGCAGATTTAAGGCCGGGTTTTGGGGATTTTCTTGACATCGACGCAACTGAGATTCGCAACTTTTTGGAATCGCCTAGCGCATCGCCAGCCGACATCGTTGAACGAGTTCGACAGGATCTTTTCACGGTCTGGGAATCACGGGAACTTCTTGCGGCGCCTCCTCGTGTGCTTTCTGAATTCATGGCAGAGGTTGTGCCAATTCGCGACAAATCGCAGGAGACTGCATCAGTCCTTCGCGCGGATCCGATTCCGGGAATCAAGGAAATGACATTGGAAGAATTCGCTAAATCGCAATTAGAAACAGCGAGCCGCGGGAAGATTGAACGCACTTCCGCTATGATGGCCTCGCAACTAGGCGAATACGGAGACAAGCGACTAAATGATACCGACAAAGTGGCCAGTAACTTTTACTCAGACGTAATGGAAATAATGAGTTCAGTAGATGGTGATTCCCCACCAACCACCGCGGAAGAGTTCATCGCTCGTGTTCGAAAACTCTTCAAGATTCCTGAAAGTCGAATCAATCGCAAGATGAAGATTGACGACCTTGGGGCCTTAGTGCAGTTCTCCTTGACGCTTAGGATCTACGGCAGGAAACTCAAACGGTCCATTTCCTTGACCGACGTTGGCCCGGAAAATCTACCCAGCTGGTCGCTTCGCGGTGCACTGCGAGACATTCAAAACAAGGCCGATAGAGTCAGCGGGAGCGATTATTGCGACTGCTCGCTTGCTGCGTTGGGACTGTACACCTCAGCGTGCGAAGTTGATAAGCGCACTTTTGAATATCTAAATCAGATTCGCAAAAAAGGCCAAACTCTCTGCCCGGAAACGGAGAAAGTGTTTCGTGTCAAAGATATCAACAACCTTGTCGATGTTTTGCCACAATAGTGCATCGCTGCAAAGCAACTAAAGTCGAGAAAATGTGTGGCTCAGGTGACGTGCAAAAACCTGAGCCGCTGATTTGAAAATCAGACTATTGGCAATCGGGACAGTATCCGATGTGAGTATGCCAATCGAAAACGCTCCGAGATGTGTCTTCGACTGAAACTTCAGCCTTTGATTGACCTAGCGTCTGCTCTTTGCTGATACTCGTCCAGTTTTTTGGCAAACGCCAAACTCCGTCGAAGTCATCACGGTCACAGCCGACGCAAGCGAGCCGAATAGGCGGCTGCCGTTTGACAGTCGCCTTTCTCGTTTGGGGTTTTGATTGGTGCTTGCACATCAAACTGCCTCCGCTATCGCAATGCCAGAACTTAGCGACACCGATTCGATGGATTCAATAATCCATTGAGCGGTTGACTGAATGAATCCAAGTGATTCACGTAACGTTTCTGAGTCGCCGTTGTACAGTTGGATGTAATCCGTACTGTGGTTCCTCGCATCAATTTCAAATGCGTTCGAGACGATAAATCCGATCGCTTCCGCTTCGGTTTCTCTGACGGCCTTCGTTGTTTCGGAACGACGGTCGCCGTGATGAAGTCGTTCGTGTGCCAACTCGTGAACCAGAACTTGAAATGCATGGACATCATTGAGTGACTCTTCAATGACGACCTTACCACCGGTTGAGTATCCCTGGGCACTGCCTTCGATTCTTTCGAAACAAAGCTCGATACCATTTTGGACAACCACTTGCTTAAGGCGTTCGAGTTTGTCTCCGGCTTCTCCCGTCACCGATGCAAATTCTGGTAGTGGCTCACCTTCGGTCTGACTGATGTCGAAAACGTGGACGACTCGGAAGCCCATCATCTGCACTTCTTCGTCCGATTTTGCTTTGCCTTTTGTTGCGTTGCCTTGCTCAGCTTGCTTCTTGAATGGCATTGGGGCGAAGATCGCGATGCCTTTCTCGCCTTTCCTCACGGTTCGCCCAAGTTTTTGCCACGCTCGGTATCCGGCAACCCTTGTTGCGTCTTCTTTCTGCTGCCAGATCATCAACAGGTTCCGCATGCTGTAGCTGTGGAACTTTGAGATTGTACTAAGGTACTTCATCAAGGCATCGCTTTTACCTTGCTTCAATGCGTCCTCGAGTTGCTCGAATCCGTCTTTGACAAGTTTGATTGCTTCATCACGTTTCATAGGTATACCCTTTGATAGAAACTGCATCCGGTTTTGCAGTTCAAGAAAATCGAAAGGGCCAACCGGCGGCCCGGTTAAGAGCCGCCCACGGCGAAGTCAAGGTGGAGTCTTTTCAAAGAATCGAAGAGAATTGAAAGCAGCAGTGACGCTGCAAGCGACACGGACCTTGAAGCCGTGGCATAATTGGAAGGCCGACGAGAGAGATAAAGATCTTTCCCTTCAAACAACAGCCCCTGTCGTCAGGCAACGAACCGCTTCACATCCATCAGCTGACAGAAGCGAAATGTCTCTTCTTCGGTCAATTGGCGACCAAAAAATTCATCATCTGTTGACCAGAAGAGCTGGAACGGGTTTTGGTCGAAAGTAAAGACGAATTTCCTGCCTTCCGACCACCGCACCGAATCAGATTCGAAGTGATACATGTAAGTAGTTCGTGAGATCTGGTAGATGCGTCCGGCTTCGAACCACGGCACTGAGTCCGCGTCATCGAGCGATATGGCTTTACCCGTCGTCAAACGATTAAGAAATGAGATCGCTTCGACTTTTTGTCGCAAAGACAGGGCCATGCGTTTGGCTTTTGGCGTTGTTGCCATTGGGTTCTCCCGTAATAAACCTTAAGAAAAACCGATGCACGTCACCGGTTCCGGCTGGGCGGCACGAGCGCGGGCCAATCGAAACGGTGAAGCTAAGTATCTGCCCAAATTGGTATGAAAAGAACTTTTGCCTTGTTCAAGGGAATACATCACAAAAAGCAAAGTAAGACAAACTCTCGATCTCGCCTTTGCTTGATTCGTGCAATTTTCAAGGCTCAACAGAATTGGCCTAAATGAGGTGAACTTGCCTTTCATTTTTTGCGTCTACAATTTCGTATTTCGTATCAACGTTCGGAGACAATGTGAAAGGAAGCACTAATGAAGCCTACATGCCTGTTTACTGGCGAAGAATTGACGGCGGAAACAAAACTTGAGCACGGAATTCCAGAATCATTGAATGGAAAAATCGCATCAAGGAGAGTGACCTCAACTGCATTCAATGAATTTGGTGGCAAAGAATTCGTCCCTGAAATGGAAGCTGCCTACAAATTCCTCATCAATACACTTGCTCCGCTGATGCCGAGCCAGTTTCAGAAGAAGTTTGTCAAACTTGATTCTCACTCGGGCAACGTAGAAGGCCCCGGCTTAATGAATGGAGGAATCAGGTTCCCGAGGCCAATCCCGCAGGAGTACGACAAAAAAACCGGCGAGCCGGTAAAGTTTCTCGGCCCAAGCCAAGCGGAGATCAACAAACATGTCAGCAAAGGCAAACTTGGGAAACACCAATGGACTCCGATCGCACCAGAACTCGATGGTGAAGAATACTCAGCTTCTGTGCCCATTATGACTCCCAATATGATGCTTGGGTTTATGATTTCCGCCATGATCGCTTTCGATATTGGCTGCGATAAAGCTGATGTCGAATCGTTTGTCCGCGACAAAAGTCTCGACCCACTCAGAGGCGCGATAAAGGTGTTCAGCATCACTGGAGAACGGCCTAAGTATCCGTGGCACAAACATTTCGTTGGCTTTCAGCTCGATCGACTTGAGAGACTACAAAAATTGAGAGACAGCGTCGACTTTCCGAGAACAGATTTTGAGCATCGGCTGTTTGCCGTTGGAGATTTTCCATCTCGGACAATTGACGTTGTTTGG
>CALKXO010000506.1 GCA_938003615.1 uncultured Pirellulaceae bacterium
AGCAATCACTTTGGCTTGCTCAGCGATCTTCAGGTCGCGGGGATCGGGATCGAGTTGACGCGTGGAGGATTCTGACATGCCAATCTGATAACAGATTCGACAAATCAAATAAACCCGAATCTAAAATGGGCAGCTACCAAAATCTGGGCGCGTGGTCATCCACAGCCACCGTTTTCGCGACCAACCACGAAATTACGCGGATTGCATGAACAAGATACGCGAGATGATTCGGGCGGCGACAGTGGTCCCCAAGAAGCGTAAGGCCACCAAACCCTCCGCAGGGGCCAAACGGCGACGATTGGAAAGTAAAAAGCAAAACTCTCAGCGCAAGCAGCGTCGGCGGTCTGTGCGCGAGGACTAAGCCCCGGAAGTGTCCTAACCGAAAAAACCGGGCCAACAGTGATAGTCTTTGCAGACTGCTGAGGCTCGTGGCGAGAATGAAGGGAAAACTCGACTTTAGCCGTATTTTACGACAAACAATTTGCTCCTAAATCGCTTCTGCAAGATTGACGTGTAACGAAATGTCGCGATGTTGCCGAATTCCAAATTGGCCCCTTGCCAACTTCCTTCCGAACTATATCGTTTTGACTATGAAGCCTGAAACAGAACAGAATATCGACGCGATTCTCAATCACTGGCCGTTTGACCCAATGAACGTCAACGTCCGCATGTTGAAACTTCGGCAGCGCACGATCCTGCAAATGCGGATCGACATGGGCATCCTGCAAATGGAGACCGAGGGCCGACCCGACGGATACAATCCCTACGGCGCCGACACCTACTACGCGTTCCTGAAGAAGCAATCATCTAAACTCGGTGACGAGGAATTCACGTTAGACGAAGAGCATTGTTTGGAGATCGACCGCGAATTCGTCCAGTTTTATCACCGGCGAGTATGCTGGTTGCAACTGAAGGAATTCCATAGGGCTGTCGCCGATGCGGACCATACCTTGGGGTTAATGGACTTTTGCAAGCAACACTCTCCCGATGAAGAGTGGACATTTTCGCATGAGCGCTACCGACCGTTCGTATTGTACCATCGCACACAAGCCTCCGCATTGGCCTACATGCCCGAAGAGGAGGGCGCCATTAATGACAGCGCCAATCCGGAAAAAGCGATCGAGCAGATCAGCCGTGGCTTGGAAGAGATGCGGAACCTGTTTGTCGAACACGAAGCAGAAGAGCAATATGAACAAGACGAACTGGTCGTCCGTTTGAACGAATTCCGTGAAAGCATCCGCGACAACTACGGCGTTGGCATGACGCTTCAGGAGCGTATCGACAAAGCCATCGAGGAAGAAAACTACGAAAGGGCCGCTCAACTGCGCGACGAGCTGGATCAGCGCAACGAAAGTTGATAGTCGGCAAAAGTTGATAGTCGGCGGAAGTTGATAGTCGGCGGAAGTTGTTTAGCGTCCAATGTACACACGAGCTGCTCGATTTAAGAGCCCCTCATCAACACCTCCCTAACGCACCGCCGCATCGGTTTAGTTCATATAACACTATTCTTGATCGGCTCAACATGAACTATCACCATAAACGTTCGTCTGGTTTTACGCTTGTAAAACTCTTGGTCGAACTCTTGGTCGTGATCGCCATCATCGGGATTCTTGTGAGCATGTTGCTGCCCGCAGTTCAGTCCGTACGGGAAGCGGCTCGAAGAACGGGTTGCCTGAACAACACCCGTGAGATTGGTATCGCCATGCAGGGCTATCACGCTGCGTTCAGAAAGTTTCCGGCCAGTTTTGAAATCGAAACCGGCACGATTCTGACGGGAAATAATGGCTCTTGGGGGATTCACGGTCGACGACTTCCATTCCTCGAGCAAAGTAACGCTCGTGAACTGGTTAACCTCAACGTCGCGTGGGACGTTCTACGTTAATAGTAAAACAAGCGCGGCTTCGGTCACCGACGGCGTGTCAAGCACATTGTGTTTAGCCGAAGTGAAAGCGTTCACAAGTTACTTGCGTAATACGAATGCCCCGGGGCCAATTCCACCAAGTTCGACGAATGCGTTTTTGGGAATATCGGGGCAGCTGAAACTGGGCCCAAGTATCCAGAATAATACGGGGCACACAGAGTGGCCCGATGGACGTGTCCACCACTCGGGAATCACCACCACCTTCATTCCCAACAGCAAAGTAACCTACGAGCATGACGGCAGAACATACGACATTGATTTCAATTCTGTCTAGGAAGGCAAACGCCGTGATCAGCCAACCTACGCCGCTGTCACCGCAAGAAGCTACCATGCCGGCGGTCTCGTCAACGTCGCATTGCTTGACGGCTCGTCTCGCAGCATCAACAATTCGATCGAACTAACGCTCTGGCGTGCGCTTGGAACGATCGCCGGCGGAGAGGCGGTTACAGACTTTTAACGCCAACTACTTTGCCTCCACGACTTCTCGGATGTGCTCTAATACCCGGTGGTGAATCGAATGAATGATCGAGTCTGTCCAGATTTTCCAATACATCTGTGGGTACATATCGACCGAGTACCATGTGTGCCCTTCCAGGCGTGTCCTACCATCGGGTAATTCAATCAAGCGGAATTCGCCTTTGTAGCTGCGCATGAATCCGTCCAGGTGCGGCGGATGAATATTTCCATAGGGACTTAACTCCGTCAGCGGACAAGGTTGCTCTTGGACGGCAAATGCCAAACGACTGGGTTGCTGCCAAGTCGTGATCGGTTCGACAAAATCGCCGGTTGAAAACTCGCAATACCGAGTGGCTCCTACGCCTTGCCCATCGATTCTTGCTCGCACTGGATAGGCCACCCCCAAACGAAACAGCCAGCCAGGCGGCGCGTCAATTTCCGGAAAGGCGATCACGGTGTCCCAAACTTCGCTGGGCGACGCAGCAACTTCCACGACGGAAACAACCTCGTACTGGATCGGCTGAGTCAAAGCGTGTTCAACGAGGGCCGCCGAGGGACACAGCAACACGATCGTCATCCATGCTGGGCCAGCGGCCGTTGCACTGGCAATCAAGTAACCAATCAATCCACCTACCGCTGCGGCTGGCACCATGATCGGCAACGCCATGACAATACAAACGATACCTTCCATCGCCAAAGCGACCAAAACACCACAACCTAACAGCACCGCCCCGATGGAAATCAATATGGCAGGGCCAATACCGGAAGTTCGCATGTACTGCTTTTGTGAATACCCACAAATGACCCCTAGTAAGACAGGGGTGCTAAAGAAAATCGTAGCGCCATAGTCGTTCAAAGCGTAGACACTTACGACGATCACCCCCGTCGTCAGCGCCAAGCCAGTCAAGATCGTACTCAACCACAACCCCGCGTCCCTGCGATCGTTGGCTGATGCCTCGCTCGAAGGAGGCGATGAAACTTTCGCTGATGACGCAACGCAGCACATGGTCAGCATGAAAAACAGATTCGCGACCGGGCAAAGAATCCAAAGACTAAGCCACGGCGAGTATCCAGCATCCAGTGCACGTCGCATTGACAACCACAGCGCTGTAAAGACAAAAGGCAAGGACCATGCCAAAATGAACCATGCGACCCAGCTTTCAGCCCCCACAATTGAGTCGGCGCGGACAGCGCTGACTGGAGTTAAGAAAGCCAGCAAGCTGTAGCCCTCACCGCCAAACTGCGTCACCACAAGGTATTCGATCGCGTACTTGGCCAACATCAACCCCAAACCCCAGCTTGCGTATACCCGCTGATTTATTGGCTTGATAGATAGATTTTGCATTGGATCAGTTACGCAAAGGGTTCAAAGAACGGTTACACAGAAGAGCGCCACGCTGTGAATTATACCGTGACATCTAACAGAGCGCTCACTAAGTCAAGAGAATTGCTCACCCAAACGACCGTGGCATGAAATGCTTCAACTGGGAAAAATTTCACTCCGATCACTTTTTGAGCTGACCACTGTCATTGCGATCTGCTTCTCGTTTGCCAGCAGCGTTGGGCCGATGGGATCCGCCTGTCTAAGCTTGATGGCCGTCTGTTTGCGGCTCCAACTGGGGATTCCAACGGTCGTGTGCTGCGCCGCTGGCATGCTTCTCGCGGACGACGGCGCCGGTGGACTCATTTATATTGCCGTGGCGCTTGCCGTGGCGAGCTGGCCATTGGTTTCGATGAAATTATGGCCAAGCACTTATACGGCGGGCTTCAATGCCGATAGCACACAAACCCGATGCTAACGAAGCTCGACTATAACGAAGCTCGACTGACCGGCTTCGAAGCCAGCTACCTGCCTTCGACGTAGGTTTAGCAAGCGTGCCTTTGCTCACCGCGTGGTGCGCGGTTCATGGTGGGCGCTGGTGTAATCGGAGTCGGCTTCGATGTCCCACAGCTGTAAGAACACAAGCTAGTTCTTATAGATTTTAGATTCGGTGGCGACAGGAGAATCTGTCTGACGAGTTGGGGAGAGATGGCAAAGGCTGGCAAATCGATTGAAGGCGGCTAGACGTTGTAGGTAGTCGATCGACTGGTTAACGGCGCCGAACGTTTCGAACTCAACGGAACAAGTTGCCCCCGCCGTCCCAAACATTTCCAGCCAATGCGACAGATTGACGTTACCAAAACCTGGCAGACGGCGGTGCGAGCACGATGGTTTCAGCCGATCGGCGATTTGGATCAAGAACACCTTGTCCGCGACCGCTTTGATCTTCGACACCAAAGGCAAGCTAAATCCGCAGTGGAATAGATCAACCACCAGCCCTAAATTGGGCGAATCATAGGCCTTTACCAGA
This sequence comes from uncultured Pirellulaceae bacterium, assembly GCA_938003615.1. Lineage (GTDB taxonomy): Bacteria > Planctomycetota > Planctomycetia > Pirellulales > Pirellulaceae > Mariniblastus. Next base: position 4,729 of record CALKXO010000506.1, read on the forward strand.
TCCAGTGAAGATTCGATCTTACTAAAGATCGACCACGGTTGACTGTCAACGTCACACATCGGTTCTAGCGCAAGCCGAACTCCAAAGTCCTCTGCGACTGGTAACAGTGAATCGATTGCGTGCTCGAAAATACGATATGCGTGCCGTTCAGTGTGACCATTTCTGCCACCGGAGTGAAGAACCAAACAGTCCGCATTGACCAACCCCGCAAACTGAATCGCCTCTTTGGCGTCTTCAACTGCATCAACAAAAGAACGGCCGTCACTACCAGTGAAACCACCGGCCCAATTGACACTAGAAACGCTCATCTTCATCTCAAACAACAAATCAACAGCCGCATCTACTCCGAAGTCACTGACCTTGTCGCGACTGACGCCGATTTTGTTGATACCTTGGGAAGCGTATTTGACTACGTCCTCTTGAAAATTCCAACGCAAAGTTGAGAACTCGTTGACCGCAATATCCCTCAGCATAATCGCTCCCGGAAGTAATCTGGCTGTTTTTCTAGCGGTACGAAGCAACCGGATTGCCGATGGATTCGATCAATCGCAATTCGGCCGCTTCACCCAAATTTAGTATCTCCACATTTGCAATGTGTGTAAACATGAGTGCGAAACATTTTTTGACTTCAAGCTTTTTTTGCAATCGTGGCATTTTAATAAGCCCCAACTGCGCCCTAGCGGGTGCCCATTTATTTCTGCCGGAGCCTTATCAAAAGTGTCTCACTATCGAACTTGCTTATCGCAGCTTTACGAAAACTTAACCCTTCGCCTAGCTACCTTTAGAAGCCCACTGGAAACAAGCGATATAATCATCGTTGTACCGATAAGCGAAAGTCATTGCCCAACCGGTTTTACAACATCCGACTACGCTTTGAGCTTCAACATTTAGCTGGCTCAACGAAAAATCTCGTCAGCGTTTCTCGCACAATTTGGTCAGCGCAATTTGCGTTTTAGATTGTCAGCACCCACAGCAGCAACTTCGAGGCCTGCCCCGCAGACCACGCAAGAAACATCCCAACAAGTAATTTAGGCAAGCAGTCGGTTCTTCGTGCATCTCAATTCAAATGAAGTGCTATCAACTTTTGTGCAATCTCCCGCGTGTGCTTGCACGCCGTCGGCCAATCCAATGCTGGCAAAAAATATCCCTATGACGAATTCAATGACACTGCCATATAATAAGGGTCTTGCATGTTTCGTTGCCGACGCGCCGATTGCAACTGAGCCATTTTTGTCGATGAAAATTTAACACGATCCCCTTCGACATATCCGCACCAACTTCGTCAACCTATTTCAGCGAGTTCCACAGCACTGACACACCTCTTTTCTACAAAGTCAAACAGCCACCTCAAGCACGCTTGAACTGGAGTCAAACATGGGCCAGCTGAAACAGATCCGTCCTGAGGAACATCAGAATCTGGATTTGGAAAATCGGGTATGTAATTATCTCGAAGGTCAACACTTCCCTGCCTTCAAGAAGCTCAACGTTGAGGCCGAGCAGGGCTGTGTCACAATCACGGGCACCGTTTGCTCGTTCTATGAACGCCAAGTTGCGATCAGTTCTTGCCAACAAGTGGCGGGTGTTTTGAAACTGGTTGACCTAATCTTGGTTGACGAGTTTGATCGGCCACACTCTTAGAAGACAAGGCAGTTCATCTCCCGTTTCTCTTTCGATGTCGTCTATCTAATTTCGGGCCAGTGCGTCTTTGCGGTCCTGAGTGCCGCCCACATTTTTTTCGCCATCGCGATCTGAGAGTCAATAGAACGGCTGATGGAATCCAATTCCATTTTGATATCCGTCTTTAGTGCTGCGACCTGAGTTTGGTAGAACTGGTCCACATGATCGTTGCTCGCCACTTGGTCAATGCTCTTTCGGCGTTGCCTTATTTGTGAGATTGCTAACGCTACTTCTTTACCGAGACTGCTTTCGAAATCTAATCTCGGATGAGCCAAAGTTCCAGCGAATGTGGCCGTCGATTCAAACTGCTGCAAGGTAGCCAGCGACTGATTGAGCCTCAGCGCGACTTCTTTACCTCCAGCAACCTCATGCAGGTGCTCGACAACTAACGCAACATCCGAGAAATCCAATCGCATCGATCCGGAAATTTGTTGCCCGTCAATCTTTATTGAGATGTCCCCATGAGCTGTGGTCCTCGGCCCGGTTGTGATCAGCATTTCATCCTCGGTACCAAGATTTTGAGGCCCGAGGTGGAAAGCGGGGAAATCAATGGTAACAGCGTCCGATTCAACACCAGACCTACGGTCAATCGTTCCCTGCACGACGAAATGCTGGTCTCCTTGCGCACGTAATTTGAACGTCACGGGTTGATTATGAATGGCAGGCTGATCGGTGATGTCGAATGCTTCTCCCGCAAAGTTGACATGGCGTTGATTAAACCGCCCGGCACCATCAAAAGTGATTTTTTTGATCACCGTTGGCCGCTGACTTGCGGCGCCGGGAATTTGCACAAACTCACCTCGTCCTCTCTGGCCAACTGACGCACCTACTCTGTCCGTGGTCGTTGAATCACTCTCTGAAAACTGAAAAGCGCTATTGCGAACGCCGGCAAACCAACCCATCGCTTCATTGGCAATCTGCTGTTGGAGATCGCCAAGGAGCAGTTGCGTAAGGTTCTCCGAAGACACTTCGGTCTCTGAGTAGATTGTTGTGTTGCGAGATGCTGATTCATTCTGATAGGTAGACTCCAAGCGCGCTACATCAATGGCTGCCTGACGCTCTAGGATTACTTGTTGATGCTGCAAACGCTCAAGCGTCTTCAGGATCTCTTCAAGCTCGCTTTCCTGCTGCCGACTATCGGTCAATTGCCGCAGCGGATTCGGCGGACCGTTTAGACCGTTGCGTTCGATCTCAGCTGCTGAAAGATCACCACGATTCACCTTGGCAAACGAAGCCGAGACAATCTTCAACTGGCCATTTTGTTGTTTAAAGTCCTTGTTCCATTTCTCGTTGGTCGCAGACGCCAATTCGTACAACTTAGTGGCTTCCGGTTTTTGAGGTTCTTCAACTACCAGCGGCCCGCTGGATTCAAACTGGTCTATCCACGCCGTACGAACCGCGTCTCGATTGGACACAAATGGCCCGATCGACGACGATTTCGATTTCATTGATTGATCAAAGGAAACCGCGAAAGCACCTGAATCCCTAGACGACATCGCACCACTGCCGGGCGAAGTCCGAGGCACGCCAAGCCGCACTTGGCTGGCGCGAGCTTTCTCAATCACTAACTGGCGCTTCCAAATGGCGGACAGATCGATCTCAAGAAACGCAAGATCCGATTGGAACAGGTTGCTCATTGGGTTCGCCGGATCAACCAATGCTAAGTCGTTTACGAAAACTTTTCCGTTAGCCGTGCGCGTACGCAGGCGTCCAATTTCGACATCCATTCCACTTGAGCTCTCGAGGTGCGCCGTCACAAGGCTCTCGATAATGCTATCGCCAGCGATGGAAGTGGCAAGAAGTGCCAACCCCAGCAGGACGAGTCTCGGGATCAGATAAGCCAAACGGTACATCAGTTTCAACATCTAACAGAACTAAGTGGTGGGAAAGCCTAGGATCAAGAACTCACTACCGGCTGATGGCTGCTGGCCCCAGCAAGTTGACCAAGGACACTATTCCATACCGGCGGGCTGCGAAAACGATTCCTTTGCAGACAAAAAAGCCTGGCAACAAGGTAGCCAGCCACACAACAACACTCCCAGCAACGACCGTATTGTTCAACTGCAACCAAATGAAGGTATCGGATAGTGCCATCGATTTCCAAAACCCTTGCAGCGATGGCTCCGTCAATACCTGATAGCCGACTTGATGCAACAACGGATCCAACAGGGGCCCTACAAAACTGCAGATGACGACAGTCAGAATCAAAGTTACGAGGTTGAGCGGTAGCAGCATCGCGACCAAGCCAATCACCCACGGCACAATGGAGAATTTTGGGAGCACGCCAATCACGACTCCCATCATGATCGCCAATGCGATGCTACTTGGCGAATTGAGCGGCTGAAACGCTTGGCGTAGCAGGCCATTTCTATTTTGATCTTTGCTTGACAATTGCGAACATCCCTTCGGTGCGATACCTGTTTCCGGGCTAGTGCACGGTTAACGTTAGACATCAATGGTCTGATTGGAGCGTAGTTCTGGTGGCGACCAGAAACACCTTCTGCCGCACCATTGCTCCACACCAAACACGCTTTTAGAAGATGGGCAAAGAGGTGTCGATGGAGGTTTCGCAATTCGCCATAATGCTTGCATGGCCATTAGAATCAGCGACACATTGGGGGACGCCGCAGACTTCGCTTTTGCCATACGTGTGGCCAAACGCGGCAATAGAACTGTTATCTACATTACAATCGTCACCAGTGATCGATAGCAAGATTGTCATGCTTCAGCGGCTCATCATGAGAACTGTAATTTGCAATACAATCGTTACCAGTGATAGCAAGAAAAAAATTCGCTCGTCACCTAGTCCAGCTTCCATCAAGAAGACAACGTTGATACCATTGTCGATCAAGGGTTTCCGAAGTCGGTAATAGCCCAATTCAACATCCCAACAACAGCAAATTTAAGGAATCACAAATGTCGGCACCTCAGGAAGTTTACGCGGACACCATGGGCGAAATCACACTCTCAGGTGGGATGGTGAGGATTGAACTGGTTTCTCTGGCCGGTGGGCAAGCAAAAGACACCGAATCGCCGAAGTTTGAGCCCCGAATGCGGGTTGTGATGTCACCCGACGGCTTCCTTCGCAGTTTCAGCGCCATGGAGAACTTGGTCAAACAACTTGTCGATGCTGGGCTTGTGAAGCAGAAAGGCAACGCCTCTCCGGGAGGAGAAGCGGTAGAAGATTCGGCCAAATCACCAAATTTCTAGTGCGTCCCGAAGAAATTTGAATATAATTAGGATTGTCGTTTGTCGTGGTTCCTTCTGAATTGGGCCACGACGAGCGATTGCGTTTACCAATACTCGGTCCCGACTATTTCAAGATCCCATGAATAGACCACCCGTCGTTGAAGCGTTGAAAACTAATCTCCAGGCCGGCACAACCCGTCCGTTGTCCAGCATGTTTACGGTCTTTGATCCTGACCGCAATGATGAGATCGAAATGTACCGCTTGTCCGAAGAGGGTGCAGGCGCGGGACAGTTCGTTGTCACGGGCACTCCAAACACGCGCTTACAGGGCCTGATTGCAGACCTGCGAAATGGTCAGACAATCGAGATCAATCCGTTGGAGTTGGCAAGCTTCTCCTACCAAGGCTCTCTGTTTACAGCATCGGAGACGTTCACGATTTCGGCATTCGACGGAGAGCTATGGAGCGCTCCTTCCACAAGCTTCGTCTCCACGGGGAACACTCCCCCCAACGTGAGGGCGGTTCCTTCCACTACTGGGCTCAATTCTGAGATCCCGCTGGCCGATATGTTGATGGGGGAGGACCGTGAATCAGAAATTGCTTTCTATCGCATTCGTGACAACGGCGCAAACCTTGTCAACGGCGACGATGTCAGCGGTTACTTTAAACTCGACGGCGAACGCCTTGCTGCCAACGTCTTCCATCAAGTTCGCGCAGATCAGGTTGGTCGCGTTAACTACGTGAGTAGCTCCGCTAAGGGCGTCGAGTCTTTCACGATTATCGCAAATGACGGCGTCTTAAATGGCCCTGCCTCCACACAAACCGTCGCCTCGGGCAACAGCCGTCCTACAATCATGCAGATTGAGGGCAGTAGAGTTGTTGCCGAAGATAAAATTGCTGCATCCGAACTGTTCAAGATCGTTGATGCAGATGGTGATCTTGGCGTACGGTATTTCGTCGCCGACCAGAACAACGGATTCAACAGCGGTTACTGGGAATTAAATGGAGTACGCCAAGCCGCAGACCGTGTCTTCAGTGTTGAGGCTGACGAACTGAATTCTTTGTTCTTCGTTGGTGCTAACGAAGGCCGAGCTACCGATAGCGTAAGGATTCAAGTGTACGACGGGTTCACATTTAGCGATCCCGTGTCTTTCCAAGTCATCACTAGCGGCAAGCCTGTGATTACAGGAACTGGATTAAATGTCCCGGCCACAACATCGGTCAAAGCAACCGAGCTGTTCAATTTCTCAGATGCCGATGGTGACGCAGCACAGGTTTACCTCTTTGTTGACCGCAGCACCAACGTCAATGGCGGTCACTTTTTACTCGACGGAGTCCGACAAACGTCGGGGCGATTCTTTAGAGTTACGGCCGACCAGCTGGATGGACTTGTGTACCAAGCTGCCGCGAATTCCCAAGCTGAGGAAGTTGGCATCCAAGTCTACGACGGGCGCGAATTTAGCGACATCACGGATATCACCGTCGGTTCTAGCAGTCCTCCTCGAGTGACCGGAACTGACACTTCGGTGCGGCCATCGGCAATTATCGACATCGCCCCTCAAGTCGCGTTTTTCGATCCCGATGGAAACGAAGCGACGCGCTACCGTGTTCGGGATCTGTTCATCGCTGGAAACACTGGCCAGTTCGAGCTCGATGGAAACCGTTTCCCGCATTCAACGGCATTCGAAGTCTCGGCTGATGAGTTTGACCGACTTCAATACCGAGGCGGGACGTTTGGCCCACTGACAGAGCCAGTCATTATTGAAGCGTTCGATGGAGAAGTGTGGAGTCAGCCTACCAGAATCAACATCACCACGGTCAAAAACGAAGAGGCGCCAGTCGTTGTTGCCAAGAACATCAACGCTCGCGTTGGTACCGTCGTCGATTTCCAAACCATGTTCACCGTCAGCGATGCTGGTGGCGATGCGATTAAAACGGTCGGCTTTTACGATACCGGCAGTTTCGACAACAGCGGATTTTTCACCATCGATGGCGTCAGACAGGCTGCCAACGAATTCGTTGAAATTGACATCGATTTAGTCACTGCCGGACGAGTGAAATACCAAGTAGCTGGTGTTAGCTCCAACGAGCCTTACCGGATCTTTGCCACTGACGGTACCAACCGTAGCACACTGGCTACGGGCATCTCCAATGCGATTACGACACCAACGATCACTCCGACAGCAAATGACATTTCACTCAACACGATTGAACGTCGGCCAGTGACGTCGCTGATCGATATTGGTGGTGCTGACGCAATTCGCTATCAGGTTTTTGATGCAAATACGAATAGCGCCTCAGGACGCTTGGAACTTAACGGCAATGACCTGACACAGGGAGTCGTCTTGACGCTAACGGCTGCTGAGTTTGCCGATCTGCAGTTCAAGGGGGCAGTTGTCGATCAAGGACGCCAACTGGACCCAATTCTTATTCGGGCGGAGAATTCAGTAACCGGATTTAGTGAGTGGACGCGGATCAACGTAAACACTGATCAATTGGGCCCCGATCCGACACCAAGTCCCTCCCAGTTTCAGAAGGTACGTGGCGAGTCGGCCGAGGCGCCAATCCAAATTACTTATTCATTCATCGATGTCTCGTCACAATCTGGAGCCGGAACGGTCATGCGTCCCGAGTCTCCCCCTCTACCACTTTACTATCTGACTGGCGGCGGAAACGATGGCAGTATGGCTCAAGAGAACGCAGTTGGGACCCTTGCGCTTAACCGCCCAATGCGTGAAACAGTGCGCGAAGTACTCGCCAACATCGAATCGTTTGCCAATATCGACTTCATTGAGACTGCCAGCGTTGCCAATGCACAGATCACCTATGGTGCCTACCGATTTCAGGGAGCTGGCAACGGTCCGCGCTACGTGGAAACTGGACCAAGAATCATCCTCGATGACGACGGCGTGGTCATCAAACAGACCGATCTCAATAATGGAATTAATGAGGAACGTGGCGATGTCTGGTTTGACAACCAAGAATTCGATGCGAGACTCGATGGCCTCGACGTTGGTCTTGGTTCATTCTTTCGTGAAGCAGCCATCCAAGGCACGCTACTTTCGTTAAGTACTCTCATCAACTCAGGACTGTCGATTTTTAACAATTTTCAGTACAACACAATCTTCTCCAATAACCGCGGTGGGATTAACGACCCGTTTCCAGCGTACTCGGAAGAGCCTTCAACGCTCCAACTTTACGATGCTCTTGCGATTCAGGGGCAATATGGAGCCAACACGTCATTCAATGCGGATGACAACCAGTACCGCTTTACCGAAGCCCATCAGCAAACGATCTGGGACGCAGGCGGGAGTGATGCGATCAATTTCACTACCAGCAGGGTAAATGAAACGATTGACCTACGACAGGGACAGTTCTCTACGATTGCAGGCGTTCCTCAGTCGCTCCGAATTTCTTACAACACCTTGATCGAGAATGCACGCGGGGGATCAGGAAACGACTCGCTGACAGGAAACGAAACCAAGAATTACCTATTTGGTAATGATGGCAACGACACTTTCGAAGGTGGCGGTGGAAACGATGTGTTCTACGGTGGTAACGGTAGCGATATCTACAAGTGGAGCTTCGGCGACGGGCGCGATCTGATCATCGAACAGAATACGCTTGTCAACACAACTGCCCAGCCGAACTTGCGAGATAACACCATCGACGTCCTCGAAATCCGCGACCCAACGGCATCACTGGATTCACTCGAAGACGATCTAACCTTCCGCAGATTCGGCAACGATTTGCGAATCGACCTGACCTTCAACCAAGGACCAGGCCAAGGAACGGTCACGATTCGAGACTTCGCCAACGAGGATTCTCAGGTTGAACGTTTGCGGTTGTTTGACAACCAAGGGCTGCAGATCACTGAAGTTGATTTAACTTCGATCTTCGATGCCGCCACCACCCAACCTCAGCGGTTCGCCGTGACCGGCAGCAGACTGATCGATCCTGATGTGCCTAGTTCAGGTTCCATTGGCATTGCGACACCAGTCTAAGTAACACCAACGGTGGAAATTTTGATCTAACCAAAGGTCGAACTCGAAAGAGTTCGACCTTTTTTTCAATCCGCCTGACGCAATCAAACAACGCAATCCTGTGGCCGGCGCGTATTGAGCGTGGGTCGAGGAACTTCGTACGGAGCTTACTCTCGCTACATCAGCGATGCGTTAATTGGGCATCGAGCGCGTTAAACCTTGGCGCTGGCGCATGTTGCAAGAGATTTTCTGGCAATTTGAGGTCTGTTTCGGTAACCGTTCACACAGAATTGCTTTCCATGTCGCTCGCTGGGGGTAGAATTACCCGTCAGGTCTACGCCGACTGCAACTATCTCGACGGTTCCCCCTAAACCATGCCTCCATCATCCGACTCCGATGCAACCGACGCAGATCCTGTCGGTAACGACAGCGCGCGTGGAGATGATATGCAAGAACTGTCCGCATCAGAGCATCAGGATGACCGCGCCGATGCAAAATCTTTTGCAAACGCCCAACGAGCGTCCCAAAGCGAATCGGCAAAACGCTCGAGCGCAGACGCCACGAGCGGGAAACCGCAACATACATCTCTGATCTGTCTTTCCTTGGTCGCGCGTCATCACGGGATCGATGTCAGCGCTGAACGACTGATCCACGACTACTCCCTAGAACATCAAGAAGCCTCGCTTCGTCGATTCCTGCGAATCGCCAAAGACACCGGTCTGAAGACTCGCCACACCCACTTTACGTGGAAGCAACTTGAAAAATTAGGCGAGGCCTTTCCGGTTATCGCGCGACTGACCAACGGTAACTATGTCATCATCGTTGGCACTCGCCAGCAGGACGACAATGGAACGACCGTCACCCAAGCTGCCATATACGATCCACTGGCGGACAAACAAGGATTCATCTACCTCGACCGGAAAGATTTTGAAAAAGCGTGGAAGGGAGAAGTCATCCTCTCCAAACGAACCTTCAGTTTGCTCGATTCGAAGCAACCGTTCAGCCTGAAGTGGTTCATTCCGGAAATGTTCAAGCAGCGCACTGCCTTTTTTGACGTGGCCGTCGCAGCGCTGTTTATTCACCTGATCGCGTTGGTCGTACCGCTGTACTTCCAAATCGTAATCGACAAAGTTCTAGTCAATTATGCCATTCAAACACTGCACGTGTTAACGGCCGGCATCGCGATTGCGCTGATCTTCGACGCAATACTGGGATATTTGCGCAGCTACCTGTTGCTGCACGCCACAAGCAAGATCGATATCCGGGTAGCGACCCGAACCTTCGGGCATCTACTGAAGCTACCGATGAGCTTCTTCGAACATGCCACCGCTGGTGTCCTGACAAAACATATGCAGCAAACCAACCAAATTCGGGAGTTCTTGACTGGGAGTCTATTCCTGACGCTACTGGATTCAACGGCTCTGTTCATCTTCCTACCGATGCTCCTGTTCTACAGCGTGCCGTTGACCATCGTCGTCCTTGGATTCTCACTTGCACTAGCGATCAACATTGCCGTTTTGCTGGGGCCTTACCGTCGCCGTCTGGAAGCGCTTTACAATGCCGAAGGTGAACGCCAGGCGATGCTGGTCGAGACCATCCATGGCATTCAGACCGTCAAAGCACTTTCAATGGAGCCCGTCCAACGAAAGAACTGGGACCAAAGCTCGGCTCAAGCAGTGGCGATGCACTTCCGCGTTGGCAAAATCTCCATCGCCGCGACTACGATTTCGAAACTCCTAGAAAAACTTCTGACCGTCGTCGTTGTTTTCTATGGAGCGTCGCTGGTGCTTGGAAAGAATATGACCGTCGGTGAACTGGTTGCGTTTCAAATGATTTCCGGTCGAGTAACTGGGCCGTTGGTGCAATTAGTCTCTTTGGTGCATTCCTATCAACAATGTGCTCTATCAGTACGGATGCTCGGCACGGTCATGAACCGCGAAGCAGAGGCGGGAGTCGGAAGAGGTTTGAGGCCAGTGATCGACGGACGAATGGAGTTCGAAGGCGTAAGTTTTCACTACAACCCAACCAGCCCACCGGCGCTGGACGACGTTTCGTTCACCAT
>CALKXO010000507.1 GCA_938003615.1 uncultured Pirellulaceae bacterium
TCCACGCGTCCCGTATGGGACGCGACTGCCCTATTATATGGGCTTGTGACAGCGGTAGTTAAGGGGCGGTTCCCGCGAACCGTGCAGGATCCGACCGATGTAGAGACGCTACTGACGATTTTAATAGAATTCTCCGCGAAATACGTGTCGCGAACCTCCCACGCTTTCTCGTTTGCTTTTGGTTCGCGATCAAACAACTAAAGGCCCCTCTGGGTCAATCGAAGGCTTGGCTCCAACGTGCTCGACGCGCCGCTGCCAGTTTCTCCCCAAGTAATAGAATCGCAAGCTGTCTTCTTGCGGTTCATAGGTTTCCAACAGCTTGTGCTTGCATTGCGCCCACTGAGTCGGATCAACCAACAGCTCAAAAACAGAGTTTTGAACACGCTGCCCATAATCAAGACAGATCTTGGCAATGTGGCGAAGGCGTTTGCGACCGGCGGCGGTCTTCGTTGAAACGTCGTAAGTTACCAAGACGTACATGTTTGCTACTTCCAGATAAATGGAGGGTATTGTTCGATGTCGCCTCGTAGGTAACGAGCAAACAGTCGGGCTTGAAGATGGACCAAGAGTCCAATCGTTGTTTTTTCTCCCAGAAACGGGTGCGTGATGGTGTCCTGCTTGCGCTTTTGCCACGCCGCTAAAACTTCTTTGCGCGGTTTGTCTTTCAGTAGCACCGCGCCGCTGTCAGTGACCTCGAAATCTTTCTCTTGGATCTGCCTACGGTTGATCAGAGACAAAGCTAAACGGTCTGCAAGGAAGGCCCGAAATTCTTCGATCAAGTCCAGCGACAGTCCCGGTCGGCCGGGGCGATCGCGGTGCAGGAATCCTACCGCCGCATCGAGCCCGCAGGCTTCACAGGCACTGCGCGTGTCATGAGTAAGCATAGAGTAAAGAAACGATAACAGGGCATTGATTTTGTCCAGCGGCGGACGACGAGATCGATGGCTGAAGTGAAAGCCTTTAACTTGCTCTGAGTACAGTTCGTTGAACACTGAAAAGTAGAGGTTCGCTGAGTCTCCTTCGATCCCCCGCAACGAGTCGATGTCCTGCACCTTGAGGGCTCGGTTGATGCGGTGAGACAGTTTCGTCGCAGTCGAACGCAGTATCTCCGCCGAGCTTGATCTGGCCGTATCCCGCGCGGCACGTTGCAGCACGGCTCGGCTGTTGGCAATCTTTGCGGCCACAAAATGGCGGGCAACCGCTAACGTTGATTCGGGATCGTCGGCTTGTCGGTATTGTTCTCTTCGCAGCAACACGTTGCCGGGCGAGAATCCGGTCACCGCTGCGACGAAGCCTCCGTAAGGCGTCAGAAACGACAAGCTGACACCGCTTCTGGCGCAGGCGCCCATCAGATACGGGCTGCACATCACATTCCCAAAGCAGACAATGCCGTCAAGGTTATGCAGCGGCAAGCGTAGCTTGGGCTGTTTCTCGATCATCACCACAACGGCTTGGCCATCCTTCTTCAAGTAGGATCCCTCAGTGGTTACAAACAGGGTGTTTAGATGCCGTTTCATGATAGGGGCTTTCCAGATTTCTCTTCCTGAACCGATTCATAGATCGAGAACTCATCGCCGGTCGGTGATTCCCGTTGGATCGCGGCGTTGTATTGAGTCGTATTCCATGCTGTCGCACCGCGCACGAGCCGTTGGGCGTCTGGCATGCAAAGCGTCAACAGCGAGCACTTGTCGCATTTCGGTTGTCGTTTTGCGGTGGGTGTTTCCTGTTTGCGAATCATTTGGTGCAGCCGTTGGGCGACAAGTTCAGTTTCGCTGCGCAGCGCAGGGTCGAACTGTACGTCGGTCCGGCGCTGGCGTGTCCCGTAAAACAGGGCACCGGCTGGAATCGAGAGGTCGAGCATTTCTTCAAGGCACATTGCTTGAGCGCATAGTTGCACTCGATCTGAATTGTCTTTTTTTGGTTTGCCGCGTTTGTACTCGACGGGTTTGACGGCTCCGTCGGCGTGAAATTCGACCACGTCAGCTTGTCCGATCAGTCCCATTCGATGCGACTTGATCCAGAGGCTGCGGGTGATTTTTGTGTCGCCTCGATGTTCTGATTTCCCGGCGTCCGCTTTTTCGTGCAGTTGTCTTCCTTCGATGGTAAAAACGTTCTCTGCCCACAATTGTTCAACGTGGATCAGCGCGCATTGGCGTTCACAGAAGATCAAATGCTGAAGGGCAGAAATGGGGAGTAGTTGAGTTTCGGGGTACATTGCAGCTGCCTGTTCAGGGGCGTATCGATTATCAAGGTCGTTCAGATGCTTATTGCCGCATAATTTCGACGTACCGCACTTCACCATCTCGTACCAAGGCTCTGCCTAGGAACGCACTGCGTTTCCGGCTCCGCCGCCTCTCCGGCGAGTCATTAGGATCGATCCCTTAGTCTCACATCCACGGCTTGCGAATATCGATGATGCCTTCTTGCCCAGCATAATTCCTAGCGCTTGAATATCGCCAATGTTCAGGCAAGTCGACGTAGCCGCGTTTGACAGGGTTTTGGTGGATGTATTGGATTTTTTGTTCCATCGTTTCTTGGTGTTCGATAACTTTTGGGTGGCTACCTTCTTGCCACAGTTGAAATTCTTGGTCGGTTTTGTGTCGTTGTTTGAAGAACTTTAGTTCTTTCAGCATGGTTTGGTAGTTCATTTCTTTCATGGCATCGATGATGGAGCGTGCAGTGAAGGATTTGAATTCACCGACACGTTTGCCGAGGTCAGGACCGGCGGCGATCCAGTGCAGGTGGTTTTCCATTAGCACGTATGCGATGATGTCGATGGAGCGTTCGGTTTGGAGGAACTGCCAGGATTCGAAGACGATGTGCGCGAGTCGTCGGGTGGCGAAGACTGGCAGCCACGCGACGATGGTGCAGGTCATGAAGTGGGGAGATTCGGGTTCGCAGAAACGGTAACGACTTCGTGACATGGTTGTTCTCCATGGTCGTGGGGGGAAGCGTGTTTGTGGCAGAGCCACGTTTCAGTGCGTTCCAAGGCAGAGCCTTGGAACGAGTGTAAAAAGGTCTCCCGTTGGAAAGTCCGCATCACCAGTCCAATTACTGGTGATTCGAAACGGTTTACGTTTGAGGGCGTGGGGTAGTCTTGCATTAAAGGATCGAACATCCTGATTCTTTGAGCTCTGCCTCTACAATTAAGTCCGCCATGATTCCTAGAAATTTTGAGTCATAGCGTCCTCTCCAAACGAAGATCTCGGGGAAACCTTTTGCGGGTTCTAGTCCTAAAGATCTAATCTTGGGCGACCACAGTTGTACGCTTTGCGATTGCAGATCCTTGAATGATGGGCGTTCTCCCTTATCGAGTAATTTAACCAAGTCGCTTCCTACGACAACCATTCGCGTGTCGGTGTCAATGACTCGGCCCAGTAAAGCTACTTCTGGATAGTCTTTGGATCGCTCTGCTTTTTCTAATGGGCTTTCTTCGCTTCCAAAGCCTAGTTGCTTAAGTTCAACTTTCATCGCTTTAGACGCAAGTTGGCTCGGGCTGAGCCTGTCAAAGTCCCCCTTGTTTAGCAGCGTTTCAAGAATTCGTGCGGAGATTTTGAATTCCGGATGGTGGTTTATAAAGGCATCAGTTAGTAGGCGAAAAACGATGACGTTGCCAATCTCGCGTTCACCATGCCGGTTAACTCGTCCGCCAATCTGAATGGTGCTGGCCACACTGGCTGATTCCCGAAATGCGGTTTGAAACGACAAGTCCACTCCAGCTTCGACGCAACTCGTTGCGACTAGAATCCAGTCTTTCGATTCGTTGACTTCATCAGCAGAGGAATCAGTGCTTTTGCAGATACTGTTCTCCTTTGCAAATTTCGCTCTAATTCTTTTGAGGATCTGTTCTCGATCAACCGGACACAGAGCAGTGGAAATGTGGAGAACATTTTGCCCTTCGTTTTGTAGGTCTCTGGCGACGACGGCAGCCGATTGAACGGTGTTGAGAATCACCAGCGAAGGCTTTGCGGAATTCACGACCTTCGTCAAAAGATCTTGTCGCGTAATTGCTTCGGGTATTAGTTGATATCGAACCCTTGCAGATTCGAGTTCGTTTGCCTCATCGACGACACGTTCATCAATGGCAGGTAATTCTTTCGGAAGCCCGTCCTTTGCAATCCCTCGCATCTTCCAAAACTCAATGAGTGATCCTGATGCAAACACAAAATGGCAATTCCAAATGCTACTTAGTTCGTTTATCCATTTCCAGCATTGGGGCCAGAGGCGAGTTGGGATCGCAGCGTGTGCTTCGTCGAGAAAAATCGCAGAACTGGGCAAGGCATTAAGCTTTCTCAACTTTCCTGGCTTGTTCGCTGACAGCGATTCAAAGAATTGTACAGCCGTTGTCACTACAATGGGTGCCTGCCAAGTTGCTGAAAATTCGCGGGCCTCTAGGTTGGTGTAATCCGCTTGAGAATGGTGGGCTACAACAACCGATTCGGGTTCCTCTCCCGGCAATACGATGGCTTTTCGGAGCGTGTTGACGGTTTGGTCGATGATGTTGGTGTACGGGGCTACTACAAATATTCGATCCAACTTGTTCCGCTCGCCATTTTTTAAAAGGTAAGCCATCACCGCAGTTGTTTTGCCAATTCCAACTGGGCCAGTACAAGATGCCAAACCACTGTCAATCACGGTATCGCGGCACTGTTCATAAAATGTTTGACGAAGTTGAACTCGTGCAGATTCGTCTTTGTTGCCTTCGCCAAGCCCTCCGACGTACTCTTCCAACGCTTCGATTCGCTCACTCCACCGCGTTAGTGGCGGACTAGGCAGCGCCGCTCCTCGATCGTAGTTTGCGGTGTCGGTGTGATCTGAGTCGACGAGACACGATAGGGCGATCCGCATAGGCAACCCATGGTGAACAATGTCTTGTTCGAATTTGAAATCGCCACAAGCTTCAATGTGATCCGCAACTATCTGTTCAAGTTGTTGATCGACATGCGAGATGAGCTTCATGTGGTCGGGCTGATTGGCGTCTCGTCGTCGAACACCGCGAAATGAGAATTCCAATTCGTTTTCTTGAGCGCTGCGTGGTAAACCGGGCGAGTGGTGTGCGCGAATCAGCCATGCAGCCATTCTGCAGATTTTTAATGTATGGGCTACTCCGGCATCAATGTGATCAATCGGTAATCTGTGTTTTCTCCCTTTCGATAGTGCCAATTGATTCCCACTGTCAAGTTTTCCAAGATCGTGCCAATAAGCGGCGAGCTTTACGGTGTCCAAAAAACCTGAGGGACGGTTCAAGCAGAACTTCAGGATGCGTTCCGCACGCTTGGACGCGCCCCGTGTCGTGTTACAGACGTGTTCTGCATACGTTTGTGGATCGGCGTCCGGCCGTTTTTTCGGAGTGGAGTGAGCAAGTAACATTTTGATTACCCACAAAGGTCACTGAAGTTTGCCAAGCGGGTGGATAGCTCTGGTGGCAGTTCCGTTGGAATCTCATAATCTTTGAGGTTCGCCGACGCCGTTTCAGGATCAGCTTTCGTTGGCATCATGGCGTCCACAATCAATGGATCAGGGCAGGATCCAAGCGGATTCTTATGCTCAGCATACCAAGCATGCAATACAGAAACGAACGGACGAATCGCAGATGCGGTCTGTGAATACGCGTGTGGAATCAAGAACTTTAAGAGATCAATGTCTTTCTGAGTGCAACCGTTTTTGCGAGCCATCATCGGATTGACGAAGAATGGCATCGCATAAAGACCGTGCTGTACAACACGAAAACCTAGCGGTGCCATGCCGCGGTCCTTGTCGGCCTCTACTCCAGCTTTGTTGGTGTTGGTCATGCGTTCAATTTCCACCGGTGCAATCGAAACGCCTACGCCAACTTGAACTGTTCCGGTACTGATGAAATGGTCTTTGCCTTCGCGTTCTTCCTTGGTCATTGACTCAAGGAACGTGTTTCCGAACACGCGGGCATCCCAGTACTTTTTGTTAAATGCATCAGCATCTAGGGCTTTGATTTCGTCGCGGTTTCGGCCACGGCTTTCTAAAATCTCGAACTCGTATCCATTTGATCCCAATACAAGCTGCTCGGAGGCGAGTTTCCAAGCATCTCCCTCTTTTTCGCCAACGATGTCGCGAAGTTTTCTTTTGTAAGATACAGGAGAAATCACTCCGCGTCCGTCAGTGCTAATTGTCCGAGGTTCACTTTCCTGATCAGGGTCTCCATTGGGATTGGAGCAACGAGCCTCGATAATGATAAGTCCTGTACCGCGATTAAATGACATTTCTATTTTCCTTCGGTTCTATTTGTTTGATTCGGATTTTAGGCCAGCAATGTAGCCAAGAATGAGTTCTGCGCGAAATTGCTGATCAGTTTTGTTCGGCAAAATGCCTTTGAGTTCCGTACACAATGGCCCTGCCTTGAAAGCGGCTGCGATACCGTTTGCGATGGACCACTGGCGTCGCTTCTCTGCGTGGTCTTTTTTGCTGAGCTTTTCGGAGCTCGCCACGAATTTTTCGTCGACTCGGAAATTGCTTTTCTTGGCCCATGCTTGATAGACAGGCCATTTGCGACACAGGACATTTAGCGCTTGCAGTGGATTACGTTCCGCCATCGCCACTAAGGCATTGCCCATTAACTGCGAGGGAAGTGCCCCCTTGCGTACGTCAAAGCAATAGCCACAGTGGAGCTCATCTGCTGCCGCAAGTAACTGCCCAAGCTTGTAGGCACTTTCTTTCATGTAGATTTCTCCGGTCCGACCAAGGTTAGTAAGTAAAAGATGGAAAGCACTCACAGTTGAAAGAGCTCCCCACGCATCAAAGTTTTTGTAGTCGTCAAACGAACGGCGTTTCGCCTGAGCAATGCCAATCAAAAGTTGCCTCCGGCGTGGCAGTAGCATTTCCAACCAGCGACGCGCGGCGACTTTACGGTTGCGATCTTCGCCAAGTAACAATTGCAGAACATCAAAGAAACGACCTCCGGGAACTTCATCCTTTTCAGATCCGCCATCTTTGAATCGTTCTTTTGAGAGAACGATGAAGTTGGCAGGGGAAAGAACAAACGGTTTTTGCAAGTTTGCTGGATTCCCTTTGCCTGCCGGAACCGCCAAGCGAATTGGCGGCACGGTTTCAAAACTCTGAACCCAGCGATCCGACGAAGCAAGGAAGTTCTGTACGGGCTCTGACCCTGAATAGACAATCTTTTTATTTGCCGTATCGACTTTGCGTATCACCAAAAGTCGAAGCCTGGCTTCTGCTTTGTTGGCCAGTTGGTGTCCTTTAACTGCTTCGGTAACCGCTCGTGTTTTTTCAACAAAGGCTGCTTCGTCGAGATCACTTTGTGAATCTCTGAATTGAGCGTCCTCGTCTAATGCTGCGGCAATTGGGATATCCAAGCCCGATTCAACATAAGCGATCAGCAAATCCCGACTTGAGGGAGTCTCAGACGGGATTTTCGCCCATGTTTTCCCTTCGTTTTCCTCACTGCAAATAGCGACAAGCCCAGCCTGCATTTCAGAAATCGTGTCGGTCCCTACCGCCATAGATTCGACGCCTTTCTGGTTGTAGCGGTGACGACAGCGAACATCTTCTTTGCGAGCAAATAGGATTGTTGGTCCCATCAAAGGCAGTTTGGGCTTCGGGAATGCGCCTCGATTTAGTTTGCTGGGAATGTTCGAGATTGCACAGAGTGTCTTCAACTCATTTGAAGTCAGTGTGTCATCTTCGGTGGCGTCATTGAAGCATTCGCTTACCGCTTGTTTCAATGTCGAATCAGTAATTGAGTAATCGGCATCTTCAATATCTGCTTCGAAACAAACCTGTTCACTTCCTTCGTAGAACATTGCAAACGCGATTTTGGCAATGTCCTCAGAGGGATTCTTTAACGTATCCAGCAAGGCCTTAACCAATTGTTCCGTAAAAACAGACAAGTCTTCCGTTGATTTAAGAAAACGCTCATGCGTCAAAGGCACAATTCGCATGTCTTGTTCAATGGACGACAGATTTTCCATCCGCAGTGCGATTTTCTCTCGATAGCGATCCCAGTCGCTAATCTCCACGTCACGGTTGTCAAACTGTTTTGCATCAGTCTCCATCAATTCAACTGAATCGCTTATCGCAGCGCCTCGTTTAAAAGCTTTCTGCTTCAACTGTTTCAGCTCTTCTTTGTCATAGCTATGGGCCAACAATGGGGATTGAAGCCGCAGAAAAGGAAAGCTGTTTTTGTTGCCATTTGCAATTGTCCAACTTTTCTTAATTATCGGCGCTGGGATTAATCGAACGCCTGAAACAGTACTGTTTTCTGACAGTTCGAAGCATAATTTCGCTCCTGCCGATGGTCCTTTGATTCGCTTGTCGAGCGGAACCGTTTTAATTCCAGCAGCTTTTAGTGACTTCGCGATATCGTAAAATTCATTTAGCAAAACTCAGAACTCCTTTCTGGATCTGTAGGTCATGTAGGAACGATGGGGAATAGTCGCCATCGACAGGAGTGCTCCAAACAGACTTCAGCATTGCGGCAATTCGTAAGCCATCAAGCTCAGTGTCAACTTCGTATTGATCTCGAAACTTGCCCCAGTAGGATGCCGTGAATTCGGAAAGCCCCAAGCATGGGGTTCGGAAGCAGCGTCCCTGTCGCAATCTTCTGTTGAACAAGTCCTTCAGGTAGTGGCAAGAGTTTTGCCCTTTCTTGCTCGGTTGCTTCTCGTTTCGCAAAACCTCACCGTAAATTCGATAGCAAACGTTGGTGATGACCTGATTGAAGAATTGAAAGGAGTTGCCATTTTCGATTTGGGCAGATTTTCGATTGGGACCGCCATAATTGTTTGCGTACTGCTGGAAGTTGATGGAACCGCCGGGGCCTTCCTTTCGCTTGCAAACTTCAACTCTGACGGGACTGATCCATGACCCACGTGGCAGCCAAGCAATCGTTTCAAAGATGCCTTTGCATGCCGAATACGTTGGAACTGGATAAGACACGGGCGTTCCGCCGGTGTCTGGGCGTGAAAACATGGCCAGCGGGCCGGCAATTTCCAGTTGAACTTGGTATTTGCTCATTGAATTAACTCATTTGCCTAGTTTTAAATACGGTTTGCTGGGTTGATCATTCCGCCTCTAGTGATATCATGATCAGATCGAATTGTCAAACACTACAAAGATAACCTATTCAGGTATTCAGAAAATGCACATCAAGCACATGGATAACGTCGCTATAGTTGCGATGGTGGCGATCGCTGGCGCTGTTGCAATGGTGGCAGTTGTGTTCGGGCACTCATTCAACTTTAGAGGAAATGGCGAGCAAATCGAGGTCAGGACTGGAGTTGAAGGGAGAGCATCAATGCCGATTCCGATTGAAAACCTGAATCGTTGACGCTTAGCTTTACCGGATGCCCCGCCGTAAACGATGAAATACTGCTTGGCGACTGCGGGCGAGTGAACTGAGTTATTGTCGCGTCCCTCACGGGCCGCGTGGATTGAAACTGAATTCCTGACCAGGAATTTCTTTTGTTTACCTGCGATCGAAAGGTGCAACATTTGTTGCACCTTTCGTTGTGAAAGGTGTTTGAGGTAGGCGTGCTTACGAACATGCTCGGCCATGGTTTCCCAATCCGTTTTGGGACGGTCTTCCAAGCTGTGGGCGTAGTAGGGCATGTTTGCTGTGCGATAGATGAGCGTTGTGACGAGGACCTCAGTGTAGCGTTCCACACGAAGAATGCCAGTCTCCATGGTGGCATGGACACCTTTGGTCAACGCAATGCAAAAATCTAGAAAAAATCTGCAATCTATTGCCTGTAACAACTTACGGTAACGAGGATGGTTCATCCGGTCCGTGTTGTTACTCAAATAGCCAATCGTTTTGGCGAGGATCTTACGCGAATCCGTTGGATCGGGATCGCTTGGCGGAAATCCGATCGCCACTTGTTCTGACTTCAGAATGCCGATCAATTCTTCTGCATTGCCTTGCCAACCATCCTCGATCCAGCCTATGGTTTGCTGCCCAGCCGCCTCAACCACTTTATTTGATTGCTTGCGAGATTTCGAATTCGTGTCGATCGGATCAAGATTGTCACTTCCCGCATTGATTACTCTGCCCGCGTTACCAGTTCGCATAAGCCGGCTTCGGCGACTTGTTGTGGGCAGCTCCACACGAGAAAGAATAGGGCTTCGCGACACCAACGGCCTACTGGATGACCGTCGACAAACCCGGCGCCCTTGGCAGCGATCATCGCAGCCTGGGTCGATCGAGTGGCGAGACTGTTCGCGTCGGCTCGCAGTTGCCCAACGCTCTCGAAAGCCCCATCGGCAACCTTTAACGTCAAATCGAATAGCAAGTCGAATTGCTGGTTGAGCGCATCTGCTGTTTCCGCCAGCTCGGGCCGCGCGACGGATTCCTGTTGGATGAAGTCAATCGCCGATCGGACCAGTCCAAGCGCCAATGCCGAAGTCTGAACGCCGCCTGCTCCGCCGCCGGCGCGCGTGGCCAAGACCGATTCTTGCGGCGCGGCGACCACGTTGGCCTCGGGAACGAGGACGGTATCGCATTTCACGGCGCCAGTGTGGCTGGCAGAAAGCGCGATCAAATCGAACCCTTTTTCAATCTGCACTCCGACGGTATCCGTTGGCAGTAAAAACAAGATCTCTTTGCCATCGTTTAGCACGCCGCCCATTAGCAGCCATTGAGCGTGGTTGGCGCCGGTGACCCAAGGAGCAAAACCATCGACCTGCCATTGGCCATTGGAACGCGTGACCCCCATCACGGGTTTTTTGGCGTGCCGTCTGCTAGTGGTCAGATGAGAAATGCCGACCGTTGCGGGGGCGGAACCGTCAAGCATCCCCGTCAGCACGCGCTGCTTCAGATCGACGTTGTCACACGCAGCCACGCGTTTCATCGCCGCGACACGCTGTGTGACGATAAACGTCGATGTCAGGCAGGCCGATCCCAAAGCAATGTAGCCTTTGGCAATATCCCTTGCCGACCACTCGAGCCCGCCATTGGCGCGGCTGATAAACCAGCGGTAGACCTGAGCTTCGGCCATCAGGGAAAGCTGCTGCGTTGGCCAGTCGTCGCGTGTCCACGAAGACTGCCGCTGGCTGACAGCAGCGATTTTTTTGGTCAGACCTTTTAGCGCATCCCCATCGGCGTCGGTAACCCAGTTGCTGTTTGCGGCGGGCGAGTCATCTGAGAAATCAGTCACAGCGTTTCACGTTCAAGAAGCTTGGCCATCGGACGTTCGTTGTTTGGTCATTTCGACTTCGTTGCCGGCGGCGTTGTAGGATACGGTGTCAACGAAATTTTTCATTAGCATCACCCCGCGCCCGCATGGCTTGCCAACGTTTTCATCTGCGGTCGGATCGTCGACGCAGTCGGGATCAAATCCGATGCCTTGGTCTGTGATTTTGCCGTAGAAATGTGTTTCCGAAAACTGAAGGATGACGTGAACGGGTTTCTCTGGGTCACTTTCGTTGCCGTGCTTAATGGCATTCATTAGTGCTTCTTCAACTGCCATCCGTATCGAAAATCGGTCGTCAGAACTCCATTCGAATCTCTCCAGCGCTTCCAACAACTGGCCGATCACCTCCGGGCAGATATCGGGGTTGGAAGCGATCTGACGATCAAATGTCCATTTCCAGTCTTTGGCGTTCATCAGTCTTTGGCGTTGGTGAATCTGGTGGGCATGAGGTTGGAAGAGAAGAGCGAAGCCGTTGGTGACTATCAGTCCTGTAGAGATTCGAGCGCTTCAGCATCGTCGGTGCGGATTTGGAACACTTGATCCAAATGGGTGTAACTGAATAGATCCCGTACTTCCGGTTGGAGGTTCGTTAGTCGGATTTCACCACCACGCGCCCGCATGTGTTTTTCCAACACGATCAGCTTATTGATGGCGGCACTCGAGAAGAAGTTTACATTCTCGAAATTGACGACCAAGTTCTCATTGCTATCGTCTTCTAGCACGGCCAAAAGTTCTTCACCCATTTTTTCGATCCGCGCGGGATCCATGACTTTGGGGTCCTTGAACTTTACAATGGCGACGTTCTGGACATTTTTAAAATCAAGGCACTCTAAATTTTCCATGGCTCGCCTGCGTCTAAAATCGCGGAACAGTTTCTACAGGCTTCCTCACGAAGGCTACAACCTGACTTCCTTTATCATAGGTTGCCAGAGCAGACATTGGAAGCTTTCCAAGCTCGGCTTTTGTCTTTTGCAGGGGCCGAGCGTTCACCGATGCAAAAACTCAACGAAGCGCAAATTCCCCGAAGCGCAAATACCCCGAAGCGCAAATTCCCCGAAGCGCAAAAAAACACTAGCCGAAACATCAGCAGATGATAGACCAGATCTCATCCGCTTGCGTTTCAAGCTAGTGTTTTAGTTTTGATGGCCGGTCGCATCTGGTTGCCAGGCGCGATCCAAGGCCAGTTATTTTGGTGTGGAGGCTGACGAGTCAGTCTCGAGGCTTGGTGGCCCCTTGTAGTGAAAGGAAAGCTCCCAAAAACAATACCGGCCAGCAAAACCAGCGTGGCGGCACGATCGTGCTTTGTTCGGCGGAGCTTAGAGGCATCGTGCGAGATGCCGCTGCCGCTGGATTGACAACAGGTTGGCCGTATGAAGTTTGGTAATATGGCGAATTGTAATTTTGCCGCTGAGCGAGCGGGGCTTCCGCCGCAGGAGGAATGACCGTAGCCGCAGGTGTGAGTTGTCTTTGTGAAAAATTGTCGTTCACAAAGTGAGACACTCGTGGGGTCATGGTGAATGATTCCACAACATGCAATTGGATACCCATTAAGATCAGGAAAAATCCGGTAGCCATCGTTGCAGTTCGGCTCATTGAGATCCCTGAGGACAATTAATGGATGAGGTGGTTTCTATCCCACCGTGAAGAACCAAGTTTGCTGGTGCCGAATGTGTGGGTCAGCGGTAGCTATTTAGTGGGAGTAAGCGTCTTTGTCGGCTACAGTTTCAGATATCGATCGAACGGAGTTGATACTTGAATCTGCTATCAAGAATCTGCCGTCAAGCCTTGGGCATCGCCACGCGTGTCTGACTGATACCTTCAATCGCGCCAACCGTCAGGACCGGAACTAGTTTCTGTCGTTGGGGCAGCGGCTGGGATCGCAATCGCGGTTGCCTCTTAGCGGCACGACTGACAGGTTCCGGGAGAGTTGTTCTTTTGACTGCAACCGCAAGCTCCGTTGGCAGTCGAAGGAGAGCCGGGCCGGCAGAATCCAAGCGGCGAGTCGCAAGAGTTCGGATGAACCCGGCGGGCACGCGTACCGAGGAACAACCCGTCAGCTAGGAATTTTCCTGCCGATACAAACGGTTGCTTAATCAGTCCTTTGGTTTGCCCATATCGTTCCAGCGCGACGTCTTCGAAATATAGAGGCTGGTAACCCATATTAGGAGCAGCCCAAGCGAAGACCTTTTTGGAGGCTGCAATGTCACCACCGAAGCGACGCGAAGATTCAAACAAAGTCCCGGAGCGATCCTCGGGTACCTTGGCATCATATTCGCTCGCATCAACCCGCACTTCTTGAATCGACTTGCTGGGCCAGTTGCCAAATTGAGGTCTTGCGATCGGCGTGTCTTCGTCGATGTCATCGACCAACGATTCTTCATCGTCATCGTCCAGCGACTCGTCATCGTCAACCGAAAGGTCTAATTTGTCTAATTCCTTTTCGTCTGCATCCTTTTCCGCTTCTTCCAAGGCTGTATCCTCGGTTTCCAATTGTCCCAGTTCTGGGGCATCAAGCTCTTGTATTCTCGTGCTGTCGGTGGATTGTGCAAAAGCGACCGTGTAGTAGCCACGACCGTCGGCTCGGTTTACCGGTGTTGGTAGGGGGAGGGGCGTTGCCTTAGCCATTGGAAGTGCGACGGCATCGAATGAGCTTAGCGGCATTGTCGCTGGAGTAGCAGGCGGCGCAATTTGTGCGGCAGGTGTAGCGCGCGAGAGTTTACTGCGATTGATGATTTTTGCGTCGACGATGCGCGCGCTGTTCGTCTCCGAAACCGGTGGCAGCGATTTCTCTTCGTTAATCGAGAACAAACGGGTGGCTTTGCTGGGTTCGGTGCGCGTTTCGCTATCGGTCGTGGGTGGATTTCGAATTTGGCCAAACGATACAGTGGTCTGTGCGACCACGCTGGTGCTTGAAGAAAAGATGGCACATGTGGCCAGCGCCAAAGTTGACGAGCTTTTAAGAGCGAATTTTAGAAACATGACTGAATCATCCATGATCAAAGACTTGGCCTACCCGAACCGGACAGCCCCATTTTCTTCATCGACCCGAAGCTTTCGGACTTTCTGAAAAAAGGACACAAGCGGACCGCCTTTCCCAGTCATCAAATTTTACCCGGATTTCTGCTCGATGCGTGTGATAGCTACACTATCCACCTTGATTGCCTTAGCTTCCTTAGCTTCCTTAGCTGCCTTGGCTGCCTTAGCTGCCTTGACTGCCCCAGCTGCCCGGCTGTCGTCTATTGATTGACCGGCGACATGTGACCCGTATCCAACCTAAGCACCCGGCCATAAGTTTCCAATTGAAAAAGGAACCATGGCTAGTGCTAGGGTGTTAAAAATCCGGTATCTTTGGAGTTTGTGCTTGCGCATGTATTGTTCCATGTTTTTAGGTGCACCCATCAGATTGGTGCTTGCCGAGCATCCAGTAGGGTGGGTCGCTCGAGTTTCGCGACAGCGGAAATCAGACCCACCACCGCACTCTGTTTCCTACAATTGGTGGGTCGGCGCAATTACGCTGCGCGTTTCATTGGCTTGACGCCACCCTACTTGCAGATCACTTTCGTCAGACGCACCACC
>CALKXO010000508.1 GCA_938003615.1 uncultured Pirellulaceae bacterium
TTGCCGTCTTGGCCGCTGACCAAATCATCACCAGCATCGCCCTTTACCAAGTCGTTGCCCGCGTTGCCTCGTACTTCGTCGTCACCCTCTTCACCGGCGACTCGGTCGTCTCCTGCTCCACCTTCGAGGAAATCGTTTCCGTTTCCTCCACGCAAGCTATCGTCACCGTCACCACCACTAAGCCGATCATCTCCGATCTGTCCCATTAGAAAGTCTTTGCCACCATCGCCCTGCATACGATCGGCACCCTCGCCTCCGTACAGAAAGTCATCCCCCGCGCCGCCGGAGAGCGTATCGTCGCCGTTTTGTCCGTAGATGCGGTCACTGCCGAGTCCACCGAACAAGTGGTCGTTGCCGTCTTCGCCGCCGAGCAGGTCATCGCCGTCCGCGCCTACCAGTCGATCGTTGCCATTGCCACCCTTTAGAAAGTCGTCACCCTCGTTGCCATAGAGTTTGTCGTCGCCGCTTTGACCGTACAGGCGATCATTGCCTAAGCCGCCGTGGATCAGGTCGATGCCGACTTGACCGGCCAAGACATCATCCCCAGCGCCGCCAACAATGAGGTCGTCCCCTTCCTCGCCATAAATGGTGTCTTGGCCATCGTCACCGTAGAGCCTGTCATTTCCATTGCGACCGCGCAGATTGTCGTCCCCCGATCTTCCGCGAATCGTATCGTCGCCAGCGCCGCCGATCAGAAGATCATCGACGAAGCTGCCATGGATCGTGTCGTTGCCATCTTCTCCATGAATCTCCGTCGGCACTGTAAGCGTATTGCGGATTTCATCATTTCCAGCACCAGCGTAAACGACCACGTTACTGATGTCGGCATTTTGATAGGTTTGTGTCAACGCTGCGTCACCATTGATGGAAACAGTGAACGCAGTTTCGGCGACATTGCTGTAAAGTGTGATGTAGTCGTCTGTGGCATCGCCTTGCAGCGTGACGACACCGCCCGACTCCACCACTGAGGCCAACATCTTCCGGTCTTCAAGATTTTGGAAAGTCAAACCGGGGGGGGTAGGTCTTTTGCGCGTCTTGCGACACCTGTTTAGGCGTGCTGTTTTTCTGGCAACGGAGTTTGAGAGAGTGCGCGCATTGATGCTGCTGAATCGGAAAAGCATGAAAACAGCTTTCTTTGAGGGGTGAAAAAAGAGATCGATGTTAGGGCGGTTTGTGAGTACAACCGTAGATGCATTCTGTTGTGATGGATCGGCGGCGGGCTGTCAACGGGGGGCAATCTGCGATTTCAAATAAGAACATTACCTTGCATGCAAGACACTTGGCTGGGCGGTGCCAACAAGGCCAGAGGCGCCGGAGGTAGGCGAGAATTTACCGTAGTGGGATTCGCCAGATTCTCTTTGGGAAACGGAATTCTGGCCAACCCCGCTACTGTAGGTAGGTTTCTACTCGCGCTCGCCAAAGAGGAGTTGCGGCAGTTCTAATTATCTAGCTCATTTGATTCGCAAACTGAAGGCCGTCTTCAGTCAATACAACCGTCGTCGAATCCTGATTGATCCAGCCGTTGTTCTTACACTGCCGCAACGCGCGACGAAACTGGTGATCGGTCCACATCACCGACTCACTCAATTCTTCCAATGCGACCGCCGCAGGACTGTCGCGCTTCAACCGAGCCAACAACAGATGCTGGAACAGGTCGCTACGTTGTCGTCGTCGGAGACGTGCTTTGGCCAATACTCCCTGCCGTGGCGCAAAGACAACCGTCACCAGAAACACGAGGCCGGCAACCGTCGCGATCGGCCCCGTTGGCGAGATATCTAAAGAGTATCCCACTTGAAATCCAATCAGACTGCTAACGATGCCAATCAGACTACTGATGACTAACATCTTCCACAATCGACTCGCCAAAAGAAAACTCGCCGCCGGCGGGGCGATCATCAGCGCTACGACCAAAATCGAACCCACGGTCTCAAATGCGGCGACAGTGGTCATCGAAACCAGTGCCAGCCAACCAAGATGCAACAACGTCGGCCGAAACCCGAAACTCTGCGAAAGCTCCGCGTCGAACATTGTCAGTTTCATCTCCTTATAGAAGAAACCAATAAAAACCAACAACGCCCCCAACACGGACAGCATTACCAGAAACGAACGCGGCATCTCGATCCCAAAAACTTCAACCGTCTGGAGCGCTGCCGAAGCCAGATTTCCATCGATGATACAGTGAGCATGAAAATGAGTGTTGTTCAGATTCTGGCTGGCCGCGATGATGCCGACACTGAAGAGCGCAGAGAACACGATCCCCAAAGCTGCATCGCCGTCCACCAGACGCGTATTGCGAATCGTCTGTACTAGCCAGACCATCAAAAGTCCGGACAGCCCCGCACTGATGATCAACCACGGCGACGAACGGTCTTGGAAAATAACAAACGCCACGATAATTCCCGGCAGCACCGCGTGACTGAGCGCCTCGGCAACCATGGATTCATGTTTAACGACCAGATAGACGCCGCACAACGAACACGCCACAGCCGTCGTCATCGCAATCATCAACGTCCAGAGAACTAGTGCATCCATCAGTCCGAGCCTCCAACACCATTCGCCTGATGTTCCAAACGCGCTTCCTTGGCCATTCTTTCACGTTTTGCATATCGAAAGATCAAACCGCGCCGGGGTGCAAGAACCAGCGACACAAGAAACACGATCGTTGCAACCAAGACAATCACGGGGCCGGTTGGCATGTTGGGCCAATTAAAACTGATAAGACTCCCTGCACCGCCACTTAGCGCGCCAAAAAGCGCTGCCAAACCGACCATCGCGCCCAGACTGCCGGTCCACTGCCGAGCGCTACTGGCGGGCGTCACCAACAACGCGATCATCAACACGACACCGACGGACTGTATTCCGATGACGATCCCAATCACCATCATCATCAACAGTAGTGTGTCGAGCCAAGAGGTGCTCAAGCCGAGGCTTTGCGCGAACACGGGGTCAAACGTGAATACTTTGAATTCTTTCCAAGCCAACAGCATCAGCAATATCGTAAACGCGCCCAACAGCCCGATCATCCACAAATCGCTTTCGGTCATCGCGGCGGCCATGCCGAACAGATAATTCTCAAGCCCGCGTTTTCCAGGGATGTTGGGCGTGGCACGCTGCACCCACCGCAAGAGAAGAATTCCACTACCAAAGAAGATCGCCAGCATCACACCGAGCCCGCTGTCGGGTTTCAATCGTGTTTCCTGAATGATCCAGCGCGTCAGTAAAAGTGCCGCAGTCCCCGCAACCAAAGCACCGGGAATCAACACGCGCAACGACTTGTTTCCCTCGCCAGTTACTAGATAACTGATTAAGAAAAACAGCATGATGCCCAACAGTGACGAATGCGCCACGACGTCGCCAATTAGACTTTGCCGACGCAAGTACGCAAAACATCCCACCGCGCCGCTCACGGCGCCGATGCCAGCGGTCCCGAGAAAGACCGTCCGAAAGGTGTGGTCAGATAGCAAGTCAAGCATCGTTGGATTTGCCTGGTAAGCCTTGGAGTTCTACGGGGCCGTCACGAAAGCCGCAGTCGATACCACAGTTCTTAATCGGACCGCCATAGGTTTTCTCCAACAGACTGCTGGTGAACGCGCGTTCGATCGGACCAGAAGAAATAATCTTCTTATTGAGCAGCGTGATTTCGTCAAAGTAATCGCAGATCGTGGTCAAATCGTGATGTACCACGACAATCGTTCTTCCCTCATCCCGTAGACTCTGCAACAGCTTGACGATCGCTTTTTCTGTGGTCGCATCAACTCCGGCAAAAGGTTCATCCAAGAAATAGATCGGTGCGTTTTGCACAAAGGCGCGAGCCAGAAAAGCGCGCTGCTGCTGACCGCCGGATAGTTCGCCGATCTGTCGATGAGCGCACTCGCTCAATTCGAACCGCTCCAGCGCTGCCATCGCCTGTTTTTTCTGTTTCACACCCGGACGCCAAACCCAGCCGAGACTTCCGTATGTGCCCATCGTTACCAAATCCAGCACGGTCGTGGGAAAATCCCAATCGACGCTCGTGCGTTGCGGAACATAACCAATCTGTTGCCGATTTTTGGTGAATCGTTTTCCCAGTACCTCGATCCGTCCCGCCAGCGTCGGCACCACACCTAGGACCGCTTTGAGCAGCGTGCTTTTACCAGCGCCGTTAGGTCCTACGACCCCCATCATCACTCCCTGACTGATCGACAGATCCACATTCCACAAAACGGGAATGGAATCGTAGGCGACGGTCAGACCGTTGATTTTCAGGGCTGGGAATGTGTTGGGCATATTTGTTTAGCTGATGTTGGCCGATGCGAGTTGAGCCTACTGTAGACTTGGCCTATTGCAGATGGAGCCTACTGCGGATGGAGCCTACTGCGGATGGAGCCTATTGCAAATTCTCCACCATGATTTGCACGTTGGAGCGAAAGGCACCAAGGAACGTGTTTTGCGGAGCCGTTTCACCAAGATCATCCGAGTAAAGTGTTTGCGAGACGATTTTCACATCCCAGCCGCGCGACTGGCAAGCCTCTTGAAGCGCTTTGCTAACTTTAGGATTGGTGATCGCTTCCAAAAAAATCACCGGAATCTTTTTCGCGCTGATCTCAGCCGCCACGTTGCTCATCGTCTGAATGTCAGCCTCGGCATCGTTGCCCACGCCCAACGGAGCCAACGTCTGCATCTCGTAGACTTTGGCAAAATAGTTGAACGCATCGTGAGCACTGACAATGTACCGCCGCGGTTGTGGAATCGAAGCCAGCTGCTCCGCCGCCCATTGGTGAGCGGCATCAATCTCTGCGGTGTAGGATTCTACATTCTTCTGATATTTATCTTTGTTGTTTGGATCAATCTCCATCAAATGTTCTGCTAATCCCTGAACGCATTTCGACCACCCTGGAAGGTGATTCCAAATATGAGGATCAAACGGTGCGTTGGGATCGGTCTGCCCGTCTTCCAGCCAGTCGAGCCGACTCTCGTCAGGGAAGGCAGAAGCCATCGACCAAGATTTATCACCAAACGTCTGATGCAGATGCTCATCCAACCGCGCCTCGAGATGAAATCCGTTATAAATAATCGCGTCGCAGTTTTTCATCGCTTGAATATCGCGCGTGCTGGCGCTGAAGGAATGCGGATCAACGCCCGGGCCACAGAACAATTTGATTGTGGCATCAGTTCCCTCGGTCAGCGCTTGTAGCGCGGAATTGATTTGACCGGTAGTCGCGACCAACGACAGCGTGCCTGAGGGTGTATCTGCCGAGGTGCTCGATCGATCATCCGGCGAAGCGGGTTTACTGCATCCTTGGGTGGCCGCGATGACTCCCAGTAGCAACGATGCGATCAGGAAAGAACGCCCGACAGGTTTTGTTGAGGTTGAAGGTGGCAGTGGCCGCATGGAATCAATGGGGGGAATGAATGTCTGGCAAAATCGGCCCCCCTGATTGAAGTCAGGTAAAGAAGGCCAGTCCGGTTGCCTCCAATGTCTTTCGATCCGGTTCAAACAGGCGTTTGGTTTGGATAGTCAATTCATCGAAGGCGAGTTTGGCTGGCGACGCTTCCCGCTACGAAAAACAATAAACGGTGCGTATGGAGGCTGGCTATTTCTCGGATCAAGAATCGTGCTAAAGAGTCTTGAACTGCCCTTATGATACTCGAAATTGTCTTCTCGGCAAGCCTTCAGAAATGGAACAAAGAAGGCAGCCAAGAGGCGTGGATTACCTTGATTGCTTCTTCGATTCTGTTGTTTCCTTGGTCTACTTAGCTTAGTGTTACAAAGTCGATTTAGTCGATTGTCGATTTCCCAACCTCGGAAAACTGAAATGACGCTGATATGAAAGTTACCATTGTTGGCTGTGGAAACGTCGGCATGGCGATTGCGCATGCGATGCTGTTAAGCGAGAGCGCTGACGAGATCGTGTTGCTGAACCGGACGAAAGAACGCGCTGTTGGCGAAGCCATTGACTTGCAGGACGCCGTGACATTTTCCAACAAGTGGATTCACGTTCACGGTGGCGATATCGAAGACGCCGCCGACTCAGATCTCGTCATCATGACGCTCAGCGACAAACCCAAGGAACCTTTGCTAGACCGCAATGACATGGCAGCATTGAATTTGCCAATCATGCAGCAGTGGATTCCGCCGCTAGCCAAGGCCTGTCCCAAAGCAGTGTTCGTGATGGTTTCCAACCCGGTCGATATTATGACTTGGGTGGCGTGGAAGTTGTCGGGTCTGCCAGCGCGGCAGTTCATCGGCACCGGAACCTTGATCGACAGCGCTCGCTGGAGAATGCTGTTGAGTCTTGAATTGAACATTCACCCGCAGGATATTCGCGCCTAT
>CALKXO010000509.1 GCA_938003615.1 uncultured Pirellulaceae bacterium
GTCTTTGGAAGATTGCGAGCGGTTGTCAACACACGCGACTTGCCCAGCCAATGCCAAACAGGGTATCCGAACAAATTTCGATGCTGCCATGCGTTGCGATAAGCATCCGCGGAGTGTCGGCAGACCGTATCGATGGCCTCCGAGACCGAAGCGCGCGTCCACTGCTCCTTGCAGTGTTCGACCACGATGCCTCCGATTAACTTCTTCTCAACGCGACGCTTTGGATCACGTTGGTCCGGATGTGTCAGATCCTGTTGCACCCTGTCAAAAAACGGATAGACGACCATCGAACGAGTGGCTGAATTGGCGAGGTATTCGTTTAGTCGTTTTGAGATTTGCGGCGGCTGCTGTTCATCACTAGGAAACCAAAACACCTGCTTAGTCGCGACGATCTTGCGTGTCGCTTTTTCTAACAACGAAACACTGTTGCTTCTACGATTGACCTTTGGTTGACCACTGATCGCAATCGCTTTGCAGCGCGTCCCGCTGATCTTTATCACCGTCACCCGATCGCAGTCCAGAACGCGCCGAGTTTCATTTGCGATTTTGCGAGCCGTTTCGATGGGGTCTAAAGACTGGTGCAACACGTGAGAGTATTGATCCAGTTGACTGGCCGAGATATTCATTCGACCTGCCGCCGCGTTGGTGCCATTGCAGGTCTGCGGCTGTTGCGTGGGCGAAGCGGGCGGAGTGGGCTGCGTTCCTGCGGACTTCATCGGCCGAGTATTTTCGGCTTCGCGATTGAGCATGGCCAATTCGCGTAAGCGGCTTACATTGGTTTCCTCGGAAAGCCCGCCAGGAATAAATAGCTCAATGATATCAATTGCCGCGCCGCGATTGATCTTGGCGATCAAGATTGTTGGATGCTTCGAACCCACTTCATCGTTCTCGCCCGGACGTACCACCATTGGATCGGGGCTCGTGATGGCTTGTCGTAGCAAATCCCGATGTCGTTCCTCAGAGACGCTCATCCGAATCGGTTGGTCATCCGCCCCTTTGATCTGCGCGATGGGCGTGAACTGGTGATGAGCGCTGTCCCACGCCACTGCGCCAATTCCGTTGAGCGTCGAACACGCCAGTTCAAGATAGCTCTCGTAAAACTGCCGTAACGAAGTGGACTCATCAGCGATTCGCTGGATCGAATTGTTTTCCGTAGCTGACATGATAAATGTTCTGACAAGAGTAGGTTTTACCAACCAATACTATAATCATCCGCCCGCTGGTCACCCGACTATCGGCTCTAGATTCTGATGCATGGCATCGGTGGACACCAGATTGTAGCGGTTGCTCCGAACAAATTCGTCGTCCGGCTAAATCCCATCTGTTTTCAAGTGTATCGATTGCATTCTTGATGGTCTGTCTGTTTAACATAAGACGCGGCAGATACTAGACTTCTCCCCCTGCCTTCCTCACGAACGGGTGCCTTATCGATGATTTTCTCTTACTAAACACCAACCCATGAGCAATGACGCATCCACAATTAGATCGATTCGCAGGCTGGCAAAAAAGTACCATGCTAAGTCTGACGAAGAATTGCGTGAACAGGGACTGGCACTCAAATACAAAGCCATGGTTGGCGGAAAACTGGATTTTCTAATTCCAGAAGCGTTTGCGCTTGCCACGATCGCTGCGCATCGCACATTGGAGATGACACCTTACGACTGTCAGATATTTGGAGGTATCCAGATCGCGCGCGGTCACATCGCGGAGATGAAAACAGGCGAAGGCAAAACCTTAACCGCCACCCTTCCGGCGTATCTTCACGCGCTTTTTGGAAAAGGCTGCCACGTAGTAACCGTCAATGACTACCTAGCGGCAAGAGACCACGAATTGATGGGACCAGTCTTTCACGCGCTGGGACTGTCCACAGGTGTAGTCACGCACGACATGTCGCAGGACGATCGACGAGTGGCTTACCGCAAGGACGTTACGTATGGAACAGCAAAAGAATTTGGTTTCGACTTCCTGCGTGATCGAATGAAAATTGCCGGCAGCACCAAGCACTCCGCCGGATCAGATGGCCTCGTCCAGCGCGAACTAAATTTTGTCTTGGTCGACGAAGCCGACAGCATCCTGATCGATGAGGCACGCACACCTCTGATCGTCGGTATCACAAATGCAGAAGATGAAGAGTTGAAGCAAGCCTGCTATCAGTGGGCGTCTTCCAACGCAGACGAGTTTCAGGAAAAAACTCACTATCGGTATGAGCATAGTAAGAAAAAAGTCTCTTTGACCAACAGTGGCATTGATCTACTGCGGAGGCTGCCACAAAACAAATTCTCCACGCGCGTGCCGATTGCACATCTGTACAAATATATTGAAAACGCAATCAAGGTCCGCCGTGACTTTCATCTTGACCAACACTACGCGGTAATCGATGACAAAATTGTGATCGTCGATGAATTCACCGGTCGCCCGGCAGAAGGAAGGCAGTGGCAGGGAGGAATCCATCAATCAGTAGAAGCCAAAGAAGGGATTACGATCACGCCTGCAACCGGCCAAGGGGCGATGGTGACGCTACAATCGTTCTTTCGACTTTATCGTTTTTTCGGCGGCATGTCTGGCACGCTCTGGACAAGTCGCAACGAGTTCAAAAAGGTATACCAAAAGAAGGTTGTGCGCGTTGCGACGAACAAACCCATCCAAAGAGAACAGTATCCGGTCAAAGTTTATGCTTCGATTGAAGCAAAAATGCGAGCTGTCGTGGGAGAAGTTCAGGAACAGACTCGCGCTGGCCGCGCCGTGCTCGTCGGGACCCGTAACATTGATCGATCCATGCAGTTGTCGACATTGATGAACCAACAGGGGATCGCACACGAGGTACTTAATGCCAACCAACTCGCCCGCGAAGCGGAAATCATTAAGCTTAGCGGCAGCGTTGGTGCCGTAACGGTCGCAACAAACATGGCCGGACGGGGAACCGATTTTCTTTTGGAAGATTCCGTCCGCGATGCGGGCGGACTGCATGTGATTCTGACGGAGATCCACGAAGCGGCGCGCGTAGATTGGCAGCTGATCGGGCGCGGAGCGCGACAAGGAATGCCGGGTAGCTATCGGATCTTCGTCTCTATGGAAGACGAACTATTGAAAATGGGGCTAGGCCCGGAATCGGCGTTGAAGCTGGCCGTGCGCTACAGAGGCAGTGAGAAACCACTTCCCCGTTTTGCCTTCAAGTGGTTCGCAAAAGCTCAGAAGAAACTGGAGCGCAGACACCTAGTCGACCGGATGATTCTTCTGAAGCAGGACCAGCAACGCCACGAACAGCACTTTGACATGGGGCAGGATCCTTACTGCGACGTGGTCCAAAGCTGATGGATGATGTTTGCTATTTCGGTTTAGTGAAAGTCAATCTAGCAAAACTGAAGAAACGGCCGACGACAAAACAGCAACCCAGATAGCCAGCCGCAGACAATAGAACGAACGAGGCAACAGTCTCTCATTGCTGTTCAGCGTCTGGAGCATATACCGAAACAATTCCGTACTTCAGGTAGACGAACAATTGGCAAGTTTCGACATCTGTCACTAAAGAAAATCCAATTATGGAAGGCGTCTGGAACAAACAGGAATAGGCATTGGCCAAAACTGAACTTGGCTATCGCAATCTGGCCCGCCCGAGCGTTTTGGTTGCACTCAACACTAGCAGGCAAATGATCCGTGCCAATGCACGGAAGCAGTTCCAAAATCCGTGAAACATGCGTCTTGCCTTTGTTTCAAATGTTGTCATTAGAAAATTTCGTCGCTGCAAAACATGGTCGCCGCAAAAGCCTCCCGTTGAACGCAGGGCGTTTTCAAAAAATCATCCGTGGTTGTCAGCCGCATCGAGCCGCAGCATCAATTCGTTGTGTTGAGCACCTGTCACCGCCGGCAAACCGAGCCAGTCTCTAAGCCGATTGAGTTGATGTTGGTTTTGCGTTAGGTCGTCGAAGTCTAACGCGAAGGTGTCAACGTCTTCGGCATAAGGTGGTTGGCGGTATAGCTTTCGGAGCCGACGGTTGGACTTTGAACGATACCAATCGCCAGCCAAAGTTCCTTTCACAGTTCTTTCAGACCAGCGCCATCGTTTTGTGATGGTGATCATTCTTACTTCCGGAAACAGACTCTTCCAGATAAGAACATTTGCCGCATTGCGAGGATCTTTCCATCCCCACAAGTCACACCGAGTTCGATCGCCCCAATAGGATTCAAGTAACGAATCCACGTCAATCATACCTAGCAATTCATCCCGACGATCATCAAGTTGCCTGAGATGGGCGAGAAACTGTTGGGTTGTCTTGGGAGCGTGAGGAAATCCGATCGTGGCTTCCAAGAGTCGATTATTCACAATCTGAAAAGCCGTCGATTCGTGAAATTTCCGCGCATCCATTGGCCCCGCATCCGATCCAGCGAACATGCCAGAGTGACGAAGGAGTTTAGTCACAAATGAGGTTCCTGAGCCCGGGGCTCCACAGATCATGATAGGTCGAAGATGATGCAAAAACATTTTTTCTGTAAGAACTATTTCGATATGTATGGCAACGGCCCACTGCAGCTTGGCCGTAATTCTAAGCTTAGTTCCTACTCTGAAACTTCGGGCGCCTCAGGAATGTCCAATCTACGACGAATCGACGAGGTTTTGGGGAAGCTTCTAATTAGCCGGAAGTGTGGGGGAAGCAAAAAGTGAATCAGGTGATCAAATTGCGTCAAACTCTTAAATTGATCTTCCGCGTTTTGATGTTTCCTGATTCCGCCACGGCACGTACTCAACCATACTGACTGTTTTGCCATTCAGTCTGTATTCGATCCCTCGCCATTTGACGACTTTGGCGAACAGCGCTTTGAAGCATCCCGCGAGGTAGCACAGTTGCACCGGGCCCATCAGAAACGCGATCTTCCCCATGACATCGATCGGCAGCGGCGGTAGCCCCTTTAAATTACGCTGCTGGAGACTCGTCGACACCGCGTTCCGCACCATCGCGTAAGAGACGACTGAAACAACGGCAGCGGTCACCAACGTTCCAACGGAGGCCAATATCATTGAGGTATCTAACGACACCAACGCAACAATCAGGCAAATGTCAACGCCGATCGCCAGCACGACACTGATCATTGCGTGCAGGACCGTCAGAGGAAAGGTGCTTTCGTAAATCTTTGACCATGTCAGCATTCGAGCAATCCAGTCCATGCTGAATCGCCACGAACAGTCATCTCGATTGACCATCAACAGCGCTGGATTGACGACGACTTTTCCGCCGATCTGTTTTGCAAATTTGGCAACAGGCCCGTCGTCGACGATCGTAACTTTCCAATCATCCAACAAACTACTAACGACAAGGTCTTCATAACGCACTGCCATTGTCCCCGCCCAAGGGTGCTTGAGTAATATCGTTGGCACGAGCGCCCCGGCATTCCAAATCGAACGCAACAGAGCTCCATTGGTAATCGGAGTTGGGGGCTCAAACCACTGATTCCCGGTGACGACCGCCACGCCAGCGTTGGTAAGCGCGCCTAGAACGTCGGCCAGCCAAGTTTCATGAGTCACTACGTCTGCGTCGACGAACGCGACCCAGCGCGTCTTCTGCGGCAACATCTCGACAGCTTGAATGAGCGAGCTGCATTTGAGACTGCAGGTTGACCGCGCATTCTCCAACGGCACGATCTTCATTCGATTCTCAAAATCTAGTCGCGCCTTGATTTCCTGCAGAAGCGTCCAAGCCGGATCGCGTTTATTATCGACTACGACAAGGATAGAGTACGCGCGAAAATTCTGATTCAATAGAGCTGCGACCGCTGGCTGAAGTTGCGGATCGGTGCCGCGCACTGACAACACGATCACCGCACCGTCTTGTTGGCTCGGCTGCAATGGATCGCACTTTCCGGCGTTGATTCGAAGTAGCAAGAGAGCCGCAAAGGCAGCGTTGATGACAACGCCAATGACGACCGCCCAAAGAAAGATCCCCACTAGGAACTCCGTGAAAAGAAAAGTTCTCGGACCAAGTCGACAAATCGTCCAATATCCAACCAAAATTCTAAGTTTAAAAAAGCGCCGCGATTGCGAACAACACCAGACTCAGTCAGACGCCATGTTGCGGTTGAACCTGTCACCAGATGTTTACCTCCTGCCAGCCGTTGATTCACTTGGGCTTCTTCGCTACTAACATAGCAATGTAGCCGGCTGGTCGCGGCATCTCCCGGTGAGTCGCTGTCAGGCGGCAAATGCCGGTAGTGATGTTTCTGATGATACACTGCCGCCGTTTTCGACAAACTGACGACGGGCATTCGATTTTGTTTGGCCGACGCAACCATCCAACTGTCCCAGTTGCCACGCCCCACGGCAAAGGCAGGAACGTCCTGAAAGTCAGTGCGGCGAAAGGCAAAATATTCCTTGCAAATGATCGACACACGTTTTCCGTGCTGACGAAAGTTAGCGAACAGTCTCGAAAGCTCCCGAGGCTCAGACCAATCAATCAACTGATCAACATCGACGTCCGTCCGTCTGCCAATAGCAAGGAATGAACTACCGACCGATGGATCGTTTGCCACAGTCCTAATGGAATCGATAAAGCTTCGGTCGAGAATCACGTCGGCATTGCAGTAGATCAATATTTCCGACTGCGTATGTTGGGCGGCAGAGGAAAATGCGTTGTTGATTAACGGCGTCCCCGTCGCGTTTCTTTTGACTTCGGCAACATGCCCAACCCCCATTTGCGTGGCCGCTTCTGCAATCCCACTTTCATCACCAATGAGAAGCACTTCCACGTCCGTTCCGAGAGCGGCCCAAGAACCGATGGCGTTACGCTGGATTAGATCCGCATCGCCGGTGAATGGTTTGGGCAAAGTGAAGATCGTTGCGAAGGGCGCAGCGCCGGTCGTGTTGACGCAACTTGCTCCAGCATTTTGGTTCTCTAGGGTTTCAGGTTTTGACATACCGTTCACCGACTGACATGTCGAAAGCTGAACCATTTCCTGTACGCAACGGTCCAGCGTCGGATCAGTTGCACGATGTTGAATGTCCACCAGTCACCGATGCTGAATCCGGGATCCTCAGGTCGCCACTGTGAGAACGCGGTTTGGTCCAGTTGCGAATAAAACTGCGCGCGATCTGGATGAAATGGGCGAAAATTCCAAGGCTTGTATTCGGTGGTGTAGTGCAAGATCGCCGGATCGTCTCGCATCTGAACGAACTCCGCCGGTGCGATCGGTGCTTGATTTTCGTCGGGATACTCGTAAACGTGGGTGCCCTGATTCCACCTCGCCGGAAGTGCGCCCCATTGGCCAGCAAAAACAACATTGAGTGCATACTGATCCCAGCACCAAACATGCTGGCGATTGGTCCGAAGGCACGCAAACAATCTGGATGAGACATTTTCCGCTCGCCAACGTTTCAAATTCAGCACCATCACGCCGCTGTTGAAGTAATGGCTGGCCCCATCAATGCCTAATTCACGCCAGTTCGGAATAGGTGTCAACGCGCCGACGTAAGGCACCGATTCTACCGATGCAGAATTAGCAGTTTCTTGAGGTCTATCCGCAGAACGGTTTCGAAGCTGTTGTGATTTTACAAACGTCTTAGCATCAACAAAGGGGCATGAAATATCTACCGCCGCTAAACAGTAATGATCCCCGACATCCATTTGCCAAAGCTGGCATAAATCATCAAGCACAATCAGGTCCGAATCCAGATAGATCACCTTGTCTACCCACGACGGAAGTAATTGGTCGGCCAGCAACCGCAAGTAAGCGCTGTGGCTGATATGGTGAGAGATAGACAGGTCATTTACCAGATTCAAATCCGGTCGGATCAAATCGATGGAGATCGGAAGCTCGGCAAGGGTCTCACGAATCCCAGACCAACTTGATTCCGAAATCCCGCCATCCAACAGCACAACATGCAAATGCTCGCCAACGGCCAAATGATTTACGGCCGAATGCAACGTAACGGCCAGCGGCATTGCGTACGATTCATCGGCAGCACATAGCACCACCGGAGATGTCGTTCGGACATCTTGCGTTAGCTTAAGCGTTGTGGCTGTTTGTTGAATCATGCTTGGGATTTATTTACCGAGACATTTACTGAGGCGACTTTAAAGCTACAAAGTTAGACCGTTAAAAGTCAGACCGTTGGGAATTGTGAGTCCTGGGGTGGATTGGGGTTTGAATCGTCGAGCAAAACCTCGTTCCGCGCACCTACCGAGAGCACTTTTAGAATGCGCTCGCGCAGTCGAATCACCGGGCCAGCGAGTGGGTGAGTGTTTATCTGATCGAAAATATTGTGAGCATCCGTCAACTCCGACTCTAATTGTGAGATACGCTCCGCTTGATGATTGATGTGCCGGCGGGCGTTGGAAAGTAACGCTTGTAGTTCAAGGATGTCAGACTGCTGAAAGGCCTCGTCGTCAGGGAACAAACGCACATGATCAAGGGCTGCGGGTTGCGGTGCCGGTGTTTTAAGCATTGAGTTCGGGAACACCAACGGTTGACCGGCAGCAGTTTGCTTTCTTGCAAGATTTGCCATGTTGCGGATCAAGCAAACCATCGCTTCGGTCGCGCTCGATTTTCGAGACAGAGCTTGCGCCAACGCTTGTCGCTGAAAATGCAATTTGGCTTCTGGAGGGTTGCGCAGTTCTCGAATCACAGACGCAATTTGGTCCGGACCGTTGATCTGCCATGCCGGTGACAGATACGTTGGACATACGTGATAGTTCAGAACGGCTGTAGGGCGTCCCGCCAACATCGCCTCAATGACGCTCGTTGACGGAGTTGCAATGACGGCGTCAACTTCCTGTAATTGCCGGAACAACTCTCCTCCAGTGAGATCCGCCGCGTGATTATTCACGTCTAAGAATTTGTCCAAGCCGGCCGTTAATCGCCAGCGAAGTTGGATCTGGTCGGATGAGGATTCCGCAAACGTCTTTAGATCCAACAACGCGCGTTTAACAGTCGCAAGTTTCTCCATCGTAAACGCCGGAGTCTTGGCAGTGATCACCATGACCCTTAGCGTCGAATTTAGCGAGTCGGTTTGCTGCCCCGGATTCTCAACGCTCCGGTAGCAATGTTCAACGCTCTGGTAGCGGTCAAATCTTGGCACACCAACAATTTCGACTTTGCTTTCGTTTCCCCATGCGTTGATTGTCCGCGCTTGACTTTCGCCAATGCAGGCAACCTTGTGGCACAGCACGGGGCGCATGGTGTGAGGACAGGCGACTTCGTTAGGCTGGTTCTCCCAGGCATTGCGCCATTCGAGAACCCCGTCGATCATATAGAGCGTGGCAACGGAATTATTCTTAAGTTGATCAATCGCCGATCGAAAGCGCTCGAAATGCTCAGAATAGAAAACTGCCACGTCGCCGGGTTGGGCAATGGCCACGACTTCATTTGGCGCCACCACGCTTGGCACAAAATCGGCTAACGGCTCCATCAGCGGCGACGCGTGATGGGCTATCTCATCGGGAGTGCCTACGAAATACAAAC
>CALKXO010000510.1 GCA_938003615.1 uncultured Pirellulaceae bacterium
GTCGCGCAGCGCTTTGGCAAAGGGGCTAAAGGATTACGAAAGCTCGCTTCGATTCAACAACGATCGCGCCGGAGTTCATCTGGTTGCAGGATCACTTTACGAAAGACTGGGGCAGATCAATGATGCCATCGCGTCTTATCGCAATGCCATGTCGGTTCAACCGGACCTCGCGGGGCCCCGCTCGAATCTAGCGGCGTTGTTGGATTTGAAAGCCAATCAATTTGGCGCCCAGATGCAGCAGCTTGCTTCAGAAAACCAGTTGACGCCGTCGCAGCGTGACGCTTTGATGGCAAAAATCGAAATGCTAGGCAAGCAAGCAAAGGTTTTGCGGGCGGAAGAGCATGTGCGATTGGGCCGCGATGTTAGACGAAGTGAAGGGTTAGCCAATGCACATTTCTTGCACTACCGGTTCGGTATGTCCAGCTACCTGCAAGGTGATATGGACGGGGCGTTGGAGCAATTGAAATTGGCCGTCAAGAAATCGCCTGATGATCCGACGTATCTTTTGGGGCTGGCAACGTTCCATGTGCAGGTCGGCGACACCGATGCCGCGCGTCCATTGGTTGAGAAACTGCTGAGGATCGATCCATCCAATGCGAGCTACCGGATGCTGATGAAGCAAGTTGTCAAATGAGATTGAGTTGTTGGGCGTTGTTGGACAAAACGGCGCGTGTAACACGCTGCTTTGATGGGTTAATTTCAGTCCGTAGGTGCAAGGACCGCGTTGATTGATCAGGCTGCGCGGTTAAGACACGCAGGTTGGCCCCCTCAATGGGAGTCAAACGTCCCCAAGTGAGGGCTAATGATGGAATGGCCTGTTCACGCATCGTTTTGCTTCAAAAGTGATTTAGGCCGTTCAATTTTTGTCGCGTTTTAATAAAATCCAGCGACGGAAACGAACTGAAATTCGTTTGAGAATCACCTAAAAACCATTGAGGCATTCACGTGGCAAATACGCTTTCCCCTCCAGCCAGACCTGACCACACATTCAAGCGCGTTGCAATTCTATTCGCTGGTGGACCTGCACCTGCCGCCAACGCGGTCATCTCCGCTGCGGCCGCTTCATTCCTTCGCGCCGGCGTGGAAGTCATCGGAATTAAGCATGGCTATTCCGCCCTTTCGGAATTCGATGGTTCGACGGCGCTCGAAGAGGGAGAGGATTTCATCAAGCTGACGCATCAGGTTCTTGGTCGCACTCGTAACTCTCAGGGCATCATGATCGGAACGGCTCGGAGCAACCCCGGTAAATTTATTTCTTCGCCAGCGGATCTTGAAGATTCGGAGAAAACGGCACCCATGGCGCGGGTGGTTGCTGGGCTGAAGTCAATCGGCGTTGACGCATTGATTTCAATCGGCGGCGATGACACGTTGAAGACGGCCAATAAATTCAAGCTGTATCAAGAAAAACACAACGATGGAAAAGTGCTGCCAGTGGTTCACTTGCCCAAGACCATTGACAACGACTACCACGGCATCGATTTCACTTTCGGTTTCTTCACCGCCGTTGACTTTATTGCGACTGAACTTCGGACGCTAATTCACGATGCGGAAGCGACGCGATCCTACTTCCTGACCGAGACAATGGGTCGTAGTGCGGGATGGTTGTCGTACGGTGCCGCGATCGCGGGAGAAGCTTCTTTGGTGATCAGCGTCGAAGACGTGATGGCAGGTTACCTAGTCGAGGAGACCTACCCTGACGGTAAAGGCGAAACCCAAACGCGTCAGTGCATGGACATGGGGCGAGTGATCGACCGGATCGTCAAAACCATGCTCGCGCGTGAGGCTGAAGGGAAAGAATACGGGACAATCGTGGTGGCCGAAGGATTGGCCGAATTCCTGCCGTTCAGTTTTGTAGAAGGTGTGGAACGCGATGATCATGGACACATTAACATTTCCAAGGTCAGCCTGTTTCAGATTTTGTCCAAAGCTGTTGAAGAACGCTACAACGAGAAAACTGGGCGCGTTCGTTTGGTAAAGGGATTGCAGTTGGGCTACGAGGCGCGTTGTGCAAAACCGCATGCCTTTGATGCGATGCTGGGAAGTCAGTTGGGCGTTGGTGCCTTTCGGGCGTTGGCCGAGCAGAAGCTCAACGGCGTCATGGTCAGCGTGACGGGGCAGTTGGACCTACACTACGAGCCATTTGAGAACTTGGTGGATCCTGAGACATTGGTCACTGTTGTACGCTACATCGATACAAAAAGCGACTTCCACCGATTGGCGCGTTTCTTGGAAACTCACGTCAACGATTAGTCGTGCCACAACAATGTAGTTCATGGATCGCGCCGTGAGTCACCGCAGTGACCGTCTTGCTACTTGAAGCATTCCAGAAATTGGATTGCTTGAAGAAGATTGCGTGAAGACGGCTATATTACGGCAATTACATTACGGCAATTACATTACGACAAAAGCAGGACCCGGATTAGATCCGAGGTCCTG
The DNA here is from genome assembly GCA_938003615.1 of uncultured Pirellulaceae bacterium. GTDB lineage: Bacteria > Planctomycetota > Planctomycetia > Pirellulales > Pirellulaceae > Mariniblastus. The sequence continues at coordinate 2,437 of CALKXO010000510.1, forward strand.
CATTTGCGTTCGGGGAGCTTATTGCATTTCGCTAGGAGTAATGGCTTTGGTTTGGCCGCAAAATTCGCCATTGGCGAAATAAATTGACAACCCAGTGTGATAGGTGAGGATTCAAGAGTGGTAAGTCAAAATCATACTCGGGTTGTCAGGCGCGTCGCCTGATTCTTAGGTGTCGGGTGACAACGGAAAGATTCAGGGGGAGTCGTTCTCTACCGATCTTCGTCCATGTTTTCGTTCCACACGTCTTCTTCCGATTTCTGTTCGGTCGGCTGTTGTGGTTCGTACATCAAGTCTTCTGCGGATTCGATCTGGCGATAGCCAAGTTTGTGAAGGACTTCCAAAATCTCGCTACAGGTGGGGAACATCCGTCCGCTGGCTCGCTTGTATTCGTCCATGGCGTGCATGAATTGAATTTCAGGGTCTGAGTACTCACGCTCGCAGGTCGTTGGGTCAATTTGACGGCGACGCTTGCGACGCTCAGCGTTTGGGGCAATGGACACTCGGCGTCGACCCGTTTCGTTCAACAGCTCGATTTCCTGAGGGCTGACCTTTTGGGAAGATGACTTTTTAGACAGCTTGGCTTTGGCGGCAGAGGCTTTCGGCTTCGAAGCCTGGGTTTTAGCTGTTGACTGCTTGGTGGTTTTCTTTGCTTTGGCCATGGGAGTCTTTCGTGGTCAGGGGAAACCGGTTTGCGTTGGATTTAGTCAACCATCATGGGTGACGTTGAAAAAATACAGCGCTGGCGAAAGATGACGGGGTAAAATAGAAACTTCCCCTCAGATAATGCTTAACGGTTAGGGAAAGTGTCCGGCTGTGAGGGTTGTGGCGATTGAGGAAAGCCAAACGGCAAAGAAAGCCGAACCAAGTGGACCGAGAATCAGTATTCAATGCGCCGGCCGATGGGGTGGAGAGCCGCTATCGACGCGGCAACGGTTGCTCAGACGTGGTAGGCTTGGCAGACTTGTTACCATCAGCACGGTCAGGCCGTATTGCAAACCTGTCGGGGCGCCTATAATCAGAATGTTGCCGGTTAGTAGCAATTTGAGGACCTTTTAACGGCACAGGTCCATGCCAAAGTTTCACGATGCCCCAAACAGGAATACCCATGCGAAATTCGTTCTTGATCCTATCTTTTGCCCTAGTGTGCTTATTGGCCGTTGGCTGCGATCAACCGGCGGCGACTAATTCCGGCGGGCAGGCCGACACGCACTCGCATGCCGATCACGATCACGATCATGCTGAACATGGTCATGATGAAGAATCACACGACGATCATGGGCATGCCGGTCACGGTGCAATGGTCGAGGAGATGGGGCCCAACCGAGGGCACATCGTTCGATTGACGCCAACGGACTACATGGCGGAGTGGCGTCACTACAAGGGAAATAACGTGATTCGAGTTTACGTTTTGAATGCGGAGAAGGACACCGTTGCGGTTGATGCTTCGGTGACCGTCAAATCGGAAAGCGGAAAGTCGAAAGAGACTTTCGAGTTGGCACCTGAGGACGCCGATGCGGAAGGCAAAACAGGCGTTTACATGTTGGACGAACAGGGCTTAGCGATGGCGATGAATTTGGGCGTCACCATTTCTTTTGAGATCGACGGCAAGACCTATGAAGGTAAAGTCCCACCACACAAACCTCATCATCACTAAGTTATCTTGTGACGGCTCTTATTCCTCTCACGTGTTAAGGTGACAATTTCGCTATGGCTTCCTATCAAACTGCAACTTGGATTCCCGGCTGGTACGAACTGGACCAGACGCTCTCATTGGGTGAGCGTCAGAAGGTATGGTTTTTTCAGACGCCGCCAGATCAGGTGGCGGTGGATGGGCCGACGCCGGATTTTATTTTCTTCAACCAGCTCGATTCGACGACCAATTGTCAAGTTCGATTTGCCAAAGTCGTCGAAATGATGCATCCAACTCTTGGGCCACTTACGAAGATCGATACTGACGGTTGCGACTATATCTTTTTCCCTGTGGACGGTGAGGAAGTGGTTGTCAACGCGGAAGAGGATCCAGGCAACACATACGATGAAAATCTCAACATCGATCAATGGAACGTATTTGTTAAGCTCGAAGACGTTTCTGAACCCGTCGTCGACGCGGTATAAAACAAGCGGACGAACTGCGCTCTATAAAGCTGCTCTCTATAAGGCTGCTCTCTATAAGGCTGCTCTCTTTTGCCTGCTGATTTTGCTGGCGTGCGTCGCGCTACCGCTTCACTGCGCGTTCGGACAGACACCTACTCCGGCGAAGCGACCGTTAAAAAGTCCTTCGGTCGCGCTGCAGTCTTCCAAGGCCGCAGCCCAGACGCCGCCGCAGGCTTTGCCGCCAGCTGGGTTTGAAGGCATTTCTAATCGGCCGATCATTCTTTCGGCCGAAGCGCACGCCGGACGGCCTTACGGGGTCGCCAAAGTTACCTATCGATTGGCCGAGAGCGACGAGATGATCGCGCGTAGTGGTGCGGTGTTGCTAACTGAGGCCAATCAGCGCGTCAGTTTTCCCGTGATATCGAAGACGCCACTACGCAAGTTTCTCGCAAACTTTATCCGGGCCCGTCGGGGCGACGCGCGAGATTCAAAGACGTTCTGGTTTCTGTTTACTGGAGATCAACCGCTTGCCGTGTCCGTTCATAGCAGTGATGTGGCAACGGTTCAGGTTCCGGTCACCTTCGACCAGCCGCGTCAGTATGAACGATTTGTAAAAAACTGGTGGCAGTCGTTTGTCTCGACTAGCTCCGAACGTGTCAACGAGGGCGACTATCCCTTGATGGTTGAGACCTATCTTTCGGCACTTGTTGGCCGCAGGTTGGGGCTTGATACTGGCGTGAGTCGGTCCGGTCGGCGAGATTCGTGGACGAAGATTTTCGAATTGTTGTTTGATGTTGAGTCGCTAAGGATTGATGGAATTAATTCGGTGATGGCCGGGCAGATCGATCCGGCGATCGCAACGCTCGATGTGCCACGCGCGATCGAGTGGACGCCGTTGACGGTAGATAATCTGCCGGCAGATATTAAAGTCGAGGCAATGGTGCAGAGCGTTCCACGTGAGTGTTTTTACTTGCGTTTTGGCACTTGGGAAAACCAGTTGTGGCTGCAGCGATTAACGGAGGAGTTTGGCGGCGATTTGGGGAGAATGATCCAGTTGCGTGGTTACAAGGCACGGATTCAATCTAAGTTCTTGAATCAACTGGCCATTCAGTCTTCCGAGTTTGACAAGCTTTTTGGCGGTCGGTTGATCAAGGATGTCGGCGTTGTTGGAATGGATACGTATTTCGATAACGGGGCAGCGATTGGAGTTCTGTTGCATGCGAGCGATTCCAAATCGTTGTCCGCGAATTTAAGAGGCAAGCGCAAGGCGTTCGCCAAAAAGCATGCTGACGACGGAGCCGCCGTTACTACTGAAACAATCGATGGCCAAGAGGTCGCACTGCTGTCTACGCCCGACAATCGGTATCGTTCGTTTTATGCCGTCGCCGGAGACAATCATTTATTAACCACCTCGCGCACGTTAGCGCGGCGGTTTTTGGAATCTGCGCGAGGCGTGGCGAGCCTCGCGGATTCGGACGAATTTAAATTTGCTCGATACAAGCTTCCGCTGGAGCGCGAAGACACGTTGTTTGTGTATCTTCCAACGTCCTTCATACAACAATTGCTGCAACCAGAATTTCAGATCGAACTTCGTCGCCGGAACCAGGTGGTGACTGACATGGTGTTGCTCGAATTGGCCCAGCTAACGGCAGCCAGTGAATCTTTTGCGTTCAATGATGTCACGGATCTGATCAAAGGAGGCTATTTGCCAGATGGTTTTGGCAGCCACCCCGATGGCAGTCAGTTCTCTGATACCGGAGGGGAAAAACGTTGCTCGATTCGTGGCAGGCGAGGTTTCTTCACTCCGATCGCTGATATGGAGGTCACGCGTGCAACGGAAGTCGAACGACAATGGTTTGCGCAGCGCGCCGATTTCTTCTCGGGGAATATCCGGTCGCTGGATCCGATGGTTGTCGCGGTCAAGCGTTATGAACGAGAGGACGAAATCGAACGGGTGGTGTTCGACGGGCGAATCCTGCCCTTTGGCGAAGACAAATACAAGTGGTTGTTCAGCCGGTTGGGCGAACCGTTGGCGAATCAAGTTGAGGCTGCGCCGGATGATATTGTTCGTTTCGAAGGAAGTATTCGCGGCAGTCCAAAGATGGGTTCGATGTCCCATCACGTTTTTGCGGCGGTTCAAGATTTTCTAGATCCGTCTGTGGATTTGAGGCCGAAGTCGTTTCTGGCCATGTTGGATACGTTTCGTGAGACGCCCGGTTATGTCGGCGCATGGCCCAACCTTGGATTCACCGATTGGATGCCAAGGCTCGGTGGGCAACCTGATGCATTTGGCTATACCTATTCGCGCATTCTTAGACTGTGGCGCCTTCAATGGGATGGGTTTAGCGTTTTGTCATTTGATCAGCGTCGGTTGGAGGACTTAAAGCGGTCTCTTAAAGTGGCGCCAGATGCCAGACCGGCACACGTGCGATTGAAAGTTGGTGATTTGGCGTCTTCTAAAATTAAAGTCTGGGCCAACACACTCAACTTTCGTCGCAGCTGGCAGGCATCGATCGCCAACGTGCGATTGCTGAACGTGTTGCATCAGCAGTTCGCGATTCCGATCGAACGCGCTGCCGAAGTCGCTCAGGGGATTTTGGACGTTGATTTGGTGTGTTCTCTAGACGGTCAATATAAAACCATCCAGCTGCCCTCGGGACGTAAGGTCTGGATATCCGATGCCTGGCCACGATTCGACGCTCGAGTTCTTCCAAGCGAATATGTGGCTCCGATGTTGAAGTGGTTCCGAGGCTTGGAACTGGAAGTGGTCAAGGAAGAGACTCAGTTCAAGATCCATGGGATTTTGGATATCCAGCGCACTGGCGGCAGTAGCCTGCCTGCGTTTGACCTGTTCAAGGGATTTGGAGATGGGATTGGGAAGCTGTTCGGAGGTGAGTAGGTGATCGCGCTGTTGACCAAGCAGTTGACAAAATAATTGGGCGAATGCCAATCTGTCACCGAGATCATGCTGCTTCGCTGGTAAATCGACCTGCCGCCAAGCCGTCCTGCCGTTGCCTCGGCCGGCTGTTTTCCCGCAAAAAACGCCAAGCTTGGAAGTTGGCGAGAAAACATCTCCTCTCTCGGTCTTTTTTGTTCTCCAGCGGATCAATTGGCCCACCAGTTGCGTAGCATGTGATCTTCCTTGCGATAGCCGCAAATTTGTCAGGCGTTCTTGGTGGACTTTATTTCAATGTCCCTTACCATAGCGGGCCTTCCGGTGGCGAGGTCGGGAAAAATCACCCTAAAACACGCTCATCAGGGATACTGAGAGCCTACCTATAATAACTCGAACATAAATTTCTGGAGGAAAACGGAGATGGCAGCGACAGCCAAAAAGACCAAAGCGAAAGCGAAAACAAAATCGGTCAATTTGCAACCCTTGGGAGAACGCATCGTCGTCCGACGAGAGGAGTCTCAGGACACCACCGCAGGCGGGATCTTTTTGCCGGAATCGGCCAAGGATAAGCCATCACGAGGGACGGTGGTCTCTGTCGGCGAAGGCCGTATGACCAAAGACGGTTCTCGAGTGGCGTTGTCGGTTTCGCCGGGCGATCAGGTTCTGTTCACCACTTACGGTCCCGACGAACTTGAGTTTGGCGACGAAACGTTGCTGTTGATGCGTGAAGACGATGTCTTAGCGATCATCGAATAAGTACCCACAAATAGTACCCCAAAATTTACCAACACACACGACACCTGAATTCAGGAGATTTTTATCATGGCAAAAATGATTGCTTTCGAACAAGAAGCACGAGAAGCCATTCGCCGCGGCGTCAGCAAACTGGCGCGAGCCGTTAAAGTGACTCTGGGCCCTAAAGGCCGCAACGTGATTCTGCAGAAGAGTTTCGGTTCGCCAACGGTTACCAAGGACGGCGTCAGCGTCGCCAAGGAAATTGAGCTCGAAGACGTCTACGAGAACATGGGCGCTCAGATGGTGCGCGAAGTGGCCAGCAAGACCAGCGACGTTGCTGGTGATGGAACCACAACCGCGACCGTCATGGCAGAAGCCATTTTCAATGAGGGCCTCAAGGCCGTTACTGCTGGGGTCAACCCAATCCAGATGAAGCAGGGCATTGAAAAAGCTGTTGAAGACATCTGTGGCAAACTGACCAGCATGTCGATCAAGATCAAGAACAAGAGCGAAATGGCAAACGTTGCCTCAATCGCCGCTAACAACGACGCCGAAATTGGCGAATTGCTTTCTGAAGCGATGGAGAAGGTTGGCAAAGACGGTGTGATCACTGTCGACGAAGGTAAAAGCCTTGTCACCGAAGTTGAATTGGTTGAAGGGATGCAGTTCGATCGCGGCTATCTTTCGCCGTACTTCGTTAACGAGCCGGGCAGCATGGAATGCGTTTTCGATGACGCTTACATCTTGGTCTTCGAGAAGAAAATTTCGAACATCAAGGATCTGGTTCCTCTGCTTGAGAAAGTTGTCCAGCAAGGCAAGCCTCTCGTCATTGTTGCCGAAGACGTTGACGGCGAAGCATTGGCGACTTTGGTTATTAACCGCTTGCGTGGAAGCTTCAACTGCTGTGCAGTGAAGGCCCCTGGCTACGGCGACCGCCGCAAGGCCATGATGGAAGACATCGCGATTCTTACCGGTGGAACGGCCGTCTTCGAGGCGCTTGGCATGAAGCTTGAGAATCTTGGTTTGGCTGATCTTGGTCGTGCGAAGAAAGTGATCATCAGCAAAGACGCTACCACGGTCATCCAAGGTGGCGGTAAGAGCTCTGACGTTAAGGCTCGCATTGATCAGATTCGTCGCGAGATCGACAATTGCTCAAGCGATTACGATCGCGAGAAATTGGAAGAGCGTCTGGCGAAGCTTTCCGGTGGCGTGGCCAAGCTAAATGTTGGGGCGGCGACAGAGTCGGAAATGAAAGAAAAGAAGGCTCGGGTCGAAGATGCATTGCACGCGACACGTGCGGCTGTGGAAGACGGCATCCTACCAGGCGGCGGCGTCGCGTTGTTGCGAGCCTCTGCTTCGGTTAAGCCGGGTGACCTAACCGACGACGAGTTGACGGGATACAACATCGTGACTCGTGCTTGTCGCGCACCGCTGAACATGATCGCACAGAACGCCGGTCAAGACGGCGGCATTGTTTGTGAACGTGTGGTGGAAGGTAAAACTAACTTCGGCTACAACGCGTTGACGGATGAGTACGTGGACATGGTTTCTGCTGGCGTGATTGACCCTGCCAAAGTTACCAAGACCGCTTTGACCAACGCAGCTAGTGTTGCGACTTTATTGCTGACCAGCGATGCTTTGATCGCTGACAAGCCAAAAGATAAGGCTGGTCACGGACACGGTGGCGGACACGACATGTACTAAACCGAAGTCTTCGATTTAGTAGAGAACACGAAACGCTGCTTGGATTCCCGAGCAGCGTTTTTTTGTGCGCTATAGCCTATCGCCTGTCGATATTATCTATCGTCTATCACTACAAGCGCTTGTTCAATTGCGTTTTCCAGCTCTCCGATAACGCCTCGACGGAAACCAGTGCTTGAATTTTTGGTTTTGGCGTATCACGGCCGTACATCACTTTATTGGCAGCGGCGATGGTCCACTCTGACGACACTGGCCGATCTGCGACCGGTTGAAACGTCTCCCCTGCCCGCGCCTCTCCCGGTTGAACGACTCGAAAATACCAACCTGTCTTTCCCGTCCGTTGAACTTCCGGAGTCAGCGTTTTACAGTCCCATCGCCGAGCTAATTTCCAACAGGGTTGTCGAGGCTGAGAAATCTCGACAATGGCGGATCCGATTTGGAAGCGCTCACCGATGCACACTTGGTGCTCCAATAGGCCTGCCGTTGTGAAATTTTCCCCGAATCCCCCGGCGTCTATCAACTGATTATTGAGAAAGTCGCGCCAGAAACTGAAATGCTCCGAAGCATAGACGCAAATCGCTTTGTCGGGGCCACCGTGACTAATGAGGTCGGCTTGGCCGTCTCCCTCGATTCCGCCGCTTCCGATGGTGACCGTATCAGCAGTGGGAGATTTGAAGAAACCCGTCAGCCAAGGTTTTGAGCCGAGTGAACTTTTTTCGTCGGCCGGGTAGAAGGCGGGCATCCCTGTTTGAATGGAGAGTAGTTTCGCCATCGTGAGATCTCTTATGTGTTACAATGTTACAATCGGATTCGATTTCTTGATCTTCCCTGTCTTTACTAGTTGTCGCAAGCGTGTCTGCAAGGAACACCCCTCCATCGGATCAGTCTAAACAATCGGCCGGAGGTCTGCCGATCGTTGAATGTGCCAATTGCGGCGTTTGTTGTTTCCACATGGGCTACCAGGCATATATCACACCGCGCGATCCGATGACGGAGGCTGAGATTGACCGGCGCGAAGAGGAGCAAGGCAAGAAATTCAGTGACATTCGTCGCGCGGAGTTGTTGGCGGGCCATCCCGGGGAGTCTTATTGGCATGAACTGCCGAGCGATCTAAAATCCGAGTTAGAAGCTCATATGGCCGACTACCAGAAGCCTAAATATGGCAAGACGCTTGACACGTTTGACGGGCCCTGTATCTGGCTGGATATGGAGACGCGCATGTGTAAGCACCACACGGTACGTCCCAACGTCTGCCGCGACTTCGAAACCGGCAGCCGCGAGTGTCTCGATTGGCGACGTACGTACGAGGACAGAATAAATCCAAAAGTTTGTGACGTGCCATCCTTGGCCTCCCGGGATTCAGCGAAAATTAACAGTCGCATTTGACCGGTGACAAAATAATAGCAGTTTATAAACAGAGCCTAGCAAAGCGCCCAAATTTAAACCGTCTCTTCGAGAACATATCAGCCGGGCAAGCTTTTTCCTGATCTTGTTTTCGCATTGCCCTGCTTTCCAAATTGGTTCGCAGGCGAAACGAACAAAAATAGTTGCCGCGGCTCCTTGCTTTGAGACTTCAAATCTGTATCGTTTACTGAACTGTCCTACTCACTCTTTTCAATCGCTTCATTCGAACGCGCGCCTCCTTTCAAATGAAAGTCCGGCTGGATTGGAAGAGTGTGGCCTATTCCTATCTATCTTCCATCCCTTTTTTCACCGGAAAGCTCCCCATGCCTTTCAACTTCTGCCGTTTCAATGCGCGCACTCTCTCAAACTCCGTTGCCAGAAAAACAGTACGTCTCCGCAAGAGCCGCAAGTCGCGCAAAAGACCTACCCCCCCCCGGTTTGACGTTTCAAAAGCTTGAAGACCGAAAAATGTTGGCCTCAGTGGTGGAGTCGGGCGGTGTCGTCACGCTGCAAGGCGATGCCACAGACGACTACATCACACTTTACAGCAATGTCGCCGAAACTGCGTTCACTGTTTCCATCAATGGTGA
>CALKXO010000511.1 GCA_938003615.1 uncultured Pirellulaceae bacterium
CGGGCTGTAAAACAAGTACGTAGTGCAAGCGTCCCGCTTGCTTGCCTATCAACGTCGACTGCCAACATCGGCAAGCGGGACGCTTGCACTACGGGCGGTGATCAAACCGCACCCGGCGGGTGGTGCTCAGTAAACTCGACCACGGCTTCACACTTGCGGCAGCGATAGGTCCGAATCGATCCCTGAGTTTCACTGGAGCGTTCTGAGACAAATACCAGCGCAAACCAACTTCGACATTTCAGGCAAATGCGACATCGCCCAACCTGCAGAGGCTCTCTCAGAATACCGTTACTCGCATCCATTGATTCGTCCTTCATCGAGAGGTCCTTCAGCAGGGAATTTATCGGCTGAAGCTCAGTTGCTGTCGAGCATTAGTAGGTCCCTTTCTCCGAGAGGGACACGCTTCTCGGAGAGAAGCGGCTACTTATCATATACCACCGAGCCAAACTCTCGTAAGTTGGCCACTAAAATCAAAGACGAACCAACTCCCAGTGACCAACATTACTCGATCAGCATCGTGTCGCCGTAGCTGAAGAAGCGGTACTTCTCGGCGACCGCTTCTAAGTACGCGCGCGTCATCAGTTCGTCGCCGCCAAAGGTGCGGATCATGACCAGCAACGTGCTGCGCGGCAGATGAAAATTCGTCATCATGGCATCGATTTGCTTGAACTCGTATGGCGGTTTGATAAATAGATTCGTTTCGCCCGACCACGGTTCAAGCTTTCCACTAGCGCCTGCGGTCTCCAACACACGCACGCTGGTTGTGCCGACGGCGATGATCCTCCCGCCGGCGCTCCGGCAGCCTTCAATCGTATCGACCGCCGCCTGATCGATTTGCCCCCACTCGAAATGCATGTCGTGATCGTCAAGATGCTGTGCCTTGACCGGGCGGAAGGTTCCAATGCCCACGTGCAAGGTGACTTGCGCAAACGACACGTCGCGATTGACGATGCGGTCCATCAGCCGTTTGGTCAAATGAAGACCCGCTGTAGGCGCTGCAACGGCGCCGGCGTGTTTAGCGAATCGTGTTTGATAGTCCAACATGTCGCTGTCGACCATGTCGCCACCGCGGATATAACTCGGCAGCGGCACACGCCCGATCTGCAACAAAATCTCTTCGGTCGTTCCCTCCATCGACGGACGCATGACCCACGCTCCATCGTCAAGGCGCGTGACCAACGTCAGCTCGGCGCGTTCGATGCCATCGCGGTCTCGAACCGTCACGGTTTCGCCTGGCTCCATTTTGCCGCGCGTCTTGCACAGCATTTTCCAGTTGCCAGCGTCATCGGATTTCAGAAACAACCCCTCCCAACGCCCACCGGTGCCCGTGCGTTTGCCGACAAGCTTTGCCGGAATGACTTTCGTGTTGTTCAGCACGAGGCAATCACCCGCGCGCAGCAGTTGGTCCAGATCGCGCACGTGATGATGCTCGATCGATTCTTTTGCGCGCGAAATGTGCAGCAACCGCGCGTCCTCCCGATTGGGCAGGGGAAACTGAGCAATCAGTTCTTTGGGAAGCTCGAAATCGTAATGGTCGGTGTTAAGCCGGTTTGGGTTGTCGACGGTCATTGAAAATTGGCAAAAGGCTGGTTCTACGGGCCGCGCGCGGACGTTCAAAAGACAGGCCGCGTGCGCGTTAATTCAAAATAGTAATTTAGCGTAGGTCGGGGCAATTTGAGAGCGGTGGCACTTTGGCCCACTGCAGGCTGAAATCCCCCAGACACAGCGGCCTGTCGATCAAGTGAATGAATCGGTGGAATGGGCACTCTTGCCCGTTCAAGGATGTCGATCTCGGCCAAATGTGGCCAAGAGCTACGAATAAATCAACAGCCCGCTAGGGGTAGGCAGAGCGGGCTGTTGGACAACATTTGACGCCAGTGTCCGGATAGCCGCCATTGAGCTTAGCCAGCATCTGCGCCAGCGGGTGAATTATGCAAAACTTCGATCTTTTTCCAGCGGAAATCCCTCGGTATTTTGACCAGAATTCGCATTTTCCCCGGGAAAACAAGGGGTTTTCGAAGCATTGACGGAGGATTGTGATTGACTATGTTTGACCTCCCTCGCTGACCGATGCTCAGAACGAAGACGCTTCGTTTGCCGCAGATAAACGGGTCGGTCGAGCAGTCAAATCACCCTCGATTTTCTTCCAGAAAACCACCAGCAGTGTTGCCAACCTCTTTCGCAAGCCTTATCAAACGACCAGCCAACGGGCTTAAATCAACACTGCCAACAATACGTCCTCGAGTTTGTTAGTTTGGCGGCAGGTGTAATGTGATCTTGGTCACAGGATGACATTCGGTTGCCGAATCCGAAGAACATGATGTTTTTCGTCTGACGAACTTGGTTGTGGGAGGGTCCGACAACAACTTAACCACGACCGAACAACGGCTGAAGAACATGAAGTTCGACAGCCGTTTTTTTGTGTGTTGCTCCAAGGATGAAATCCATCGCGGCTACTGTTGGCGACAGGTGGAATATGGCAAGCTGGAAGCTTACTCCACGTGGCGTAAGCTTCCAGCTTGCGCCCCCCTCCTCACTCCTTCTTCCTCACCACCAACGTGCCCTGTAGAACACGTTGGACGATCACCAAACAACCGACCTTAATTAGTCGCCCCGTGTCTGTTTTTGCGTCGTACACGACGCCGTCTATCTTGACGCTGCCCATCGGCCTCAGCGGTGCGGTGACCACTCCCGTTTTTCCAACCAGTTCGTGGGCTTCACCACTATCAGGAGCTCGGTGGCGGTTAGGGTCGGGCGGACTGAGGCGTAGTTTGTGTCGATCGGGAAACCCGAGAACGAACTGCTTGCATACGTACACGGGCAGAAGAAGCGTCAACATAATCGCCAATCCCTCG
>CALKXO010000512.1 GCA_938003615.1 uncultured Pirellulaceae bacterium
TTGAGTTTGAGGATCTCCACGATGTGATTCTGATTGGTCACAGTTATGGCGGCATCGTCATTTCAGGAGTCTCCGATCGGATTCCAGAGCTCCTCGTGAAGCTTGCCTATTTGGACGCAAGCTTATTGGATAGTGGCGAGAACTTTTTTTCCCAAGATCCTGCGCGGCAAACAACGCTGACTCAGCGAGCCAAGGAAGATGGGGATGGATGGGCGATTCCAGTTGACTGGCCCAATTCAATGCGGGACGTTCCTCACCCTTTGGCAACGATGACAGATAAGTTGATTCTAAAGAACGACGCTCGTAAAAAGATACCAGCGGAGTACTGGGCGTTTACTGATGGCGGTCCGTTGGAGAAAGACAGCCGATTCTTTTATCATCAGCGTGCGAAAGAACGCGGCTATGTAGTCAAAGACTTTCAGTGGGGCCACAACCCTCAACGCGAAGCGCCTCAAGACGTCGCTAACGAGATCCTCAAAATGGCATCAGTGGTTACATCGGTGAAGTAAACACCCCCTTGGCTCCCTTGGCTCCCTTGGCCGCCAAATCAGTTGGAACTAAACCTGATGACTTTGCCGTCTTTGTCGATTGTCACCATATAGGGCACTCGATCGACGCCTAACCCCTGTATCAACCGACGTGCAGGAGCATTATCAAGAACAGAGTATTTGGGAACCCTCTTCGAAAAAGCTCTGTGTTGATCGTCTGACAATTCCATGGAGGAAGCGACTAGCACGTTTGTCGCCCACGGATCAAACCGCCCGGAATCGGCAAGCTTTTTTACATACTGCGCGGAAGCCTCGCTTCGCGGGTCCCAAATAACCAAAACCGTCGGCTGACTGCTAGGTAGGTCTAGTTGTTCGCCATCCGCGGTGATGCCGGTGAGCGTTATCGTGGTTCCGATGATGGAGGCACGTTTGTTAATATTCGCAATTGCTGAGTCAGCGTATGCCTTGATTTTTGGACTGACAAGAGACGCGGCCTTTCCTAGTCGCTTCGTTAGGTAACTGGCATATTTGACGTCGGACTGGTTCAGCAATTCATCGAAAAATCGAATGGTAGTTTTGTAAGTTTTTAGAGATTGAGGCGGAGTCTCTTCGATCGTTTCAAACAGGTCGCGGAAAAGTTCGAATTTCGATTCACGGGTCGTGAAAGCCTGTTTGTCAATCGCCCTATACAATCGACCATACTGGGGGTAGTCCTTCAGATTAAACCCCATGTTAGAAATGCTATCGATCGGCGATGCGATCAACTTATCGCCCAGTAACGACAAATAGATCGCTGTATCGCCTTGTTGTGGTGAGCTTTCATACAGGTCGATGGCCGCATCATATAGTCGGCTCAACAGTGTTGGGTTGACCAGCGTTTTACTCTCGAGGTTGATCACGGCGTCGGCGGCGAAGCGAAAGTCTACTTTCTCGTCGTGATTTGTTAACCGGCTGGTTGCAGCGAACGCACGGAGAAAATCCGCTTCGGCGACACGTTCTTCATTGCCGGCCAATTTGGCTTGTTTACGGAACTCCGCCAGCTTTTGATAACTTCTCTCGGAATTGATTCCCGTTGACTCCTGCAGTCGGCAGAGTTCGCCGTAAAGCTTAACCAGTATGCCAGTGGCACGCTCGGAATATTGACCTCCAGATCTCACCAATTCTTCGCCCAAGCTGATCCTCGAATTAACAATAGCGATTTGCTCAACCGGAATCTTTTCGGTAAAGCCTGCGGGGATCTCAGATAGCTCAACAAATTTCAGCTCGTCCAACACCCGGCCCTGAGAAGAACCCTCGGCACTGCCGGTGAGACCGTTTCCACCCAATCTAGCGAAATCTTTGTAGAAGACCGTGAAGCCGATGCCAGCAGCGCAGGCGACTAAGACCACAGCAAGTTTTACCAATGCGCTGAGGGACATCCCAGTAGCTTGGAAGACTCGGTCTCCGAGTCTTCCGCCTTCATGCTTATAGGGTTTGCGTTGAGGCATAGAGAGCTTTTGACGTGGTGAGTTTCGTGGAGGTGAGCGCTAAAGCGTTTGGGTGTGCGATCGTTATTAGATCCAATAGACCTTAAGTTTTCAATTCGCGATCTTCTAAAAGAGATGCCATTGCTGACGATTTTCAATCCCAGCTATCGCCACTACCCTATGGACACTTCCGCAGCTGGCTACATCGATGCCATTGCTGACGATTTTCAATCCCAGCTATCGCCTTTTACTCGACTTTCATTCCACTCGATGCCCATCATCGTCGAGTTAATCCCAGACCCAATGCCCAGCCAAGCGATTTTGTCTCCTGACCGGAAAAATTCTTCTTTGCATCCAATTGCGAAGGCGGACGGAAGGGCGGCGGCCCCCGTATTTCCAAGGAAACCAAAGGTCGCGAAGTCGTTTTCAGGGGGCAGACCCAATGATTCGAGCATAAGTTTTCGGTGCGTTACGCCGACTTGGTGGCAGACCGTGCGATCGATTGCCGAGCGCTGCCAATTTGATTCATCCAAAAAACGAGTAAACGTATCGACGCCCGTTTTGATTCCCTGCTTCATCAGTCGTTCTGAATCGGTGTGCATCAGCGGTTGCATTGCGGCGCCGGCCTGATCTTGGTCACTTTGACACAAGTCATGGAACGCCGTGTTGGCCAACGTCGTTGCCGTGGTAAGACGGTTCTGCGTTTTACTGATTGATTCGTGAGTTAGTACAACTGCAGCGCTGGCCGATCCAATCGTCAGACTAGCAACCGCCGATTTGACCGACTTACGTGTCAGAGTCTGATCTTCATTGAGCGCGTTAATGGTTCCCTCGACTAGCTGCCTCCCCCCTTCGCTGCCGACAACTATCGCGGCCTTTATTTGACCCAACTCAATCATGCAGGCGGCTTGAATCATTCCCGACAAGATCCCAAGGCATGCATTGGAGACATCGTAGATCAGGCAGTCCTCCGGCAGACGCGTTAGGTGATGGACGGTACAGGCTGTCGCGGGTTCGAGAAAATCGCGGCAGACAGATCCGTGGATCAGACAGCCAATCATTCGTACGTCGATGTCAGCGGCCTCTAGCGCGGCAAGGCAACTGCTTACACTGACTTGGCTGGGCCGAACATCTGCAGGCCAGAAACCTCGACTCGCAATTCCTGTCATCAACTCCAAGCGTCCCTCCGGAAGCTTCAACCGTTGGTAGAGTGGAGCGAGTTTCTGTTCGACGTGCACTGAACTCCAGATCTCAGACGGCAGGGTATAGCCCAGTGACTCGATGCAGACCTTTTGAAATTTCATTAACGATTCAGAATTTGAGAAATGGGTGGCGTTTCAATGGCGGAATAACCAATCTTGCCCGCCAGTGTAGCCGATTCTCCACAAAATTTGGACGCCCACTAACTATCGCACTAAATCCGTCTTTTCAGCCACGCTTGCAGTCGGAGTCGTCGGCACTCACATTGGCCTCGGGGGAGAGCGGCTTGGGCGGTTGCGATTTCAGTGGTTCCGACTTACCTTCCGCGGAAGGTTGTTGCGATTGGGGATTTAGCGGCGCAAGGCGGTAAGCTTCAATTTCAAACGGATTCTCCAGATAGCTGTCACATCCCCGAATCCAGAGAACGAGAGAACTACCGATATATGCTGGCAGAAAAAAAGGCCCCCAACGTTCGTATTGCCGAACGTGGACGTGCTCGTGATCACGCGCCCTGTGCAACATCGCTGGTGTCTGGCCGAGAATGGTGTGACCCAAAGTCATCGCAGCAGCGCCCTGCCCATTCAGCAACCGGCTTAATAGCCACTTCACAAATCCGCCATGAAACTCAATGCAACCGCGTCGAATCTGAGCACGGCCACCGGTCAAAAGTGCAAGCACTCCAAATGCCAAACCGATTACGGAATTGGGCGAAGTCCACGCGACTAGCAACCAACGAATCCAAATTCTCCAATTGCGGTTCATGGCGAGATAATTTTTTTCAGATCGGGTTTGCAAGAAAAAGCCCTGCTATCCTAGAATCAAGATTGCGGCTACTTTATAGCAATCGGTCAACACTTTGTAAGATTGCTTTAGAAGTGTGCTTTGAAACGGATGAAAGTGACTGATAGTTCTTTTGTACAGGGATGATCATGCGATACTGTCATAAGGCAGACGGCGACGGAGCAGACGGCGACGGAGCACTGGAAGCCACGGCTTCGCGAAAACGTCTACGCAGCGTTTGTTTCCCGACGCTTCTTTCGCAAATTGCTTTCACGTCAATTGCTTTCACGTCAATTTTTTTAGCGCTCATTGTTTTAACATTAACGCTTTGCACTGCCCCTTCACTTCTGGGGCAAGTTGAACGAGGGCAAGCTCAAGCTCGAGATCAACCTCAAACGTCGACTCGTCTTAGCGCAGGTTTGTCGGTCAAACAACTTGAGGCCATACAGACATCGATTCGTTCTGTTGCGAAAAAGAACACGGATGCCTGTGTCGGGATCGACGATGGTTCCGGCGTCGGAAGTGGTATCATCGTTAGCCGAGACGGACTTATTTTAACCGCTGCTCATGTGATGAGCACAGATGCCCCGGTCTATGAGATATTTTTCTCTGACGGGACCACCGCCAAGGCGAGACGGCTGGGACGAAATCTAGACATTGACGCGGGAATGCTGCAGCTGGAAGGAACCCGTGCGTGGCCGTTCGTCGAATTGGGGGCCTCTGATGCACTCAATCCGGGTGACTGGGTCGTGTCCCTAGGACACTCCGGTGGGTTTGAGCTTGGACGTAAACCACCCGTTCGTTCGGGAAGATTTTTGCACCGCAACGATCATCAAATCGTCACCGACGCCGTGCTCATTGGTGGCGATTCGGGCGGGCCACTATTTGACTTAAAGGGGCGGTTGATCGCGATCCATTCGTCTATCGGGGATTCGATCACCATCAATCGCCATGTCAAGATCGAGCAGTTTAAACGCGACTGGAATCGATTGCGACTTGGTGAAACATGGGGGCGACTCTCTGACTTGACGGTCGAACCTCCCGTTGGAAAAGCAAAAATGGGAGTAAAACTTGATTTAACTTCCGCGCGTGCGAAAATAAAGATGATTAAACCACAATCTGCGGCAGCCAAAATTGGTTTAGCCGAAGACGACTGTGTGATCGAGTTTGACGGCGAAATGATCACCGATGGAAGACACCTAATTCGCGCCGTGAAAAGACATGTGCCGGGAGCCACTTGTTTTCTGACCGTGCTACGCAACGAACAACCTCTACAATTTGAAATCAGACTGGACTGAAGAAAAGTTGAGTCACGGGTTCGAGAGAACGACAGAATTTCCAGCAAGACGGATCTTGAAACGGACAGGCATTATGGATCAGCAATATATTTATTTGAAAATCACAAGGCACGCTGTTTTGGTTGGCGCTGTGATTCTTTTGCTTGCTCTATTGGTGGCGCCTACGTCCGTTACTGCAGAGATGCCACGCGACCTGCGCGACCAGTTTGAGCGTCTGATTCCGGATCTAGATCCAGAGGTAGCCAAACGTTTTCAGGAGGCCATGGACGCGGGACGTTGTGTGGTCGAATTTACCCCAGATCAGTTTCGCAAATTCCGCGACAATCCGGTAAATCCATTTGAAGATACCTATCAGATTGAGCCCGACGACAGACAAGGTAACATTTCGCTGAACTTCGAGATGCCCAGTTTACGGAATCGCCGTGTCGATCCGATGGAACGGCAGAATGAGGAATTGCTGCGGAAGCTGACACCCGTTGTCGCAGACGCCGCCAAGTCAATCGTCGGCATCTGGAAAGACGACCGTATGGTGGCGTTGGGGACGATTGTAAGCAGCGACGGATACATTGTTACAAAAGCTTCCGAAGTTCAAAAACGGGCTCCTGTAAAGTGTGTCGTTAACGGCGAACATGTCAGCACGCGAATCGAACGCGTCGATGAGAAAAGTGATGTAGCGCTGCTCAAGATAGGCGAAGAGAATTTGACACCGGTTCAGTGGGCTGAAGCCGAGACTGCTCCGGGGAGTTTTGTTATCACGCCCGGCATGGAGAAACCCGTTGTCGCACTGGGAACCTATGCGGCCAAACCTCGTTCGACCGTTTCGGGCGAGCAGGCGTTTCTTGGTGTCAACCCAGACAAGACACCGCAAGGCGTCATGGTTAGTGAAATCCAACAAGGTGACGCGTCGTTCGATGCAGGGCTCAAAGACGGCGATGTGATCGTCGAAATGGCAGGAAAGCCAATCGTTGAGGTTGGTGATCTGGTGAATGCTGTTCGTTGTCAACGCCCTGGTGACAACGTCGAGATTCGATTCTTGAGACACGGTCAGCCAATGTCCACACGGGCGACGCTTGCCGGTAGGAGCCTGTCGGGGGAACAGGCGGCTCGTTTTAAAATGATGAATCGCATGGGAACCATCGTTTCACGACGTGCTGATAATTTTCCGTTTGTCTTTCAACACGATGCTCCGCTGTTCCCAGAACACTGTGGCGGACCGGTCGTCGATCTTGAGGGAAATGTCATCGGAATCAATATTGCTCGCCAAGGCCGAGCGTCTTCGCTGGCGATCCCGGCCAGCCGCATGAAAGAGATTGTCAATGAATTGACGCGTTCAAATGTCGCATCAAGACCCTGATTGATTGACAGCGCGTTGCCCCATAAGGTAGGCTGCCTCTGCATCAATTAGTCTTACACGCAATTTTCATGGCCCGAAGCAAGAAAAAAACAACCGCTTCTGAGCCTTCTGAGCCTGTTGAGCTCACTGGGTCTTCTGGGACTGCTTCTTCAGCTTCCACTGAAAAAGCATCCGCGACCAAGAAAGGGAGGTCTCCTAAGAAGCCGATGAAAAAAGCGGCGGCAAAGCTTAAAGAAGCGGCAGCCGATTACGACACTGCATCCGCTGAAGAGGCGGATGTCCCGGAAATTGTGTCGGTTGAGTTTCAGCCCGATCCCAAGCTATCGCCTTTTGAAAATACGGCGGCTAAAGTTCGCACGTTTCCCCAGTCTCCCGGCGTGTACCTGATGAAGGATGCGGCGGGGGTTGTCATCTACGTCGGCAAAGCCACCAATCTCCGTTCTCGGGCGGGCAGCTATTTCTTGAAGGCCGCATTGATCGATCAGCGCACGGCCAATTGGGTGCCTGGCATTGCGGATGCTGATTTTATACCGTGCGAAAGCGAGGTAGACGCGCTGTTGGTTGAATCGCGTTTGATTAAAGACATCCAGCCGACGAACAACAAAATTCTCAAAGACGACAAGACGTTTCCCTATCTGCAAATTTCAACTCACGAGGACTTCCCGCGCGTTGAAGTGACGCGCGAGCCTGCCAATAAGGGAGTCAAACTGTACGGCCCGTTCGCCAGTGCAGGATCGCTACGCGGCGCTGTTCAGGTGCTCCAACGTATTTTCAAGTTCCGCACTTGCTCGCTAGATATCACCGAGGGTGACGACCAGTGGAAATGGTTTCGGCCTTGCCTGTTAGCCAGCATTAAGCAATGCACGGCTCCCTGCAATGCGCGGATCGGAAAAGAGGAATACAAAAAGGACATCAAACGCCTTCACTTGTTCTTACAGGGCAATAAGAAACGTTTGTTGAAACAGATGAAGGAGGAAATGCTAACGGCATCCAAAGAGCTTGATTTTGAAAAAGCGGCCAAGCTTCGGGATGAGATCGAAATGTTGGAATCTTTAGACCGTCGCGGCGAGTTGGATACGCATGCTCAACCCGAAGTGTTCTACGTTGATCCGAAGAAGGGACTGGCGGGACTTCGGCAGGTGTTGAAACTGAAAGAGACCCCACGTTCGATTGAGGGAGTTGATATCGCGCATCTGGGCGGCAGAGAAACGGTGGCTAGCCTCGTGAAATTCATCGACGGCCTTCCCTTCAAGCCCGGCTATCGTCGCTACAAAATCAAGAACGTGAAAGGGATTGATGATTTTCGTTCGATTCACGAGGTGGTTGCTCGGCGTTTTCAACGTTTATCCGATGAGAACGACGCGTTCCCAGACATTTTGCTGATCGATGGCGGCAAAGGGCAATTGAGCAGCGCCGTGGCGGCGTTTGAGTCACTTGGAATCCAGCCGCCGACTTTGATCTCACTGGCCAAAAAGAATGAGGAGATCTACCGACCCGGAGAGAGTGAACCACTCGTGCTCAGCCGCCATGCGTTCTCCCTGCGTTTGCTTCAATACGTGCGTGACGAGGCGCATCGGTTTGCCCAGCACTACCACCACATCCTTCGCAGCAAATCCCAATTCAAATAGCTGACCTACTCATAGATCTCTTCCCGGATTTTAATGGCTGCCTTGG
>CALKXO010000513.1 GCA_938003615.1 uncultured Pirellulaceae bacterium
AGTCTTCTCTAGTAACAGGATTTCTGAGACAAAGGGACGCGCCATGCGAAACGTCATCGCCACAATGAACAGGAAGATTGCCAATCCGGTTGAAAAAGAGTCGCCTACCGCCATTAGTAGCGTGACGGGAATCACCATCCTCAAACATCCGTGCAACCAGATCGTGTACCACGACGCCCTGAAGAAACTCGATACGGTTTCGGATACCGATGGCTTGCCTTCAAACATCGCTTTACCCAGGTACAGCGTGATCATCATCGTGCCGTACTGGGCCTGAATGACGGCAAGTAGCAATAGTTTCCAGTGCCACTGGGCGTAGTCGGCCATTCCGAATTCTGACAGGAGTAAAGTCACTAGGTCAAACACTAGCCATGGCAGCGCATTGATCGCCAGCAGCGCCAGTATGTTCAAAGCGTGATCGCGATACACCAGTAGCGACAGGTCGAACAATCCGGGCAAGCTGCGTTTTCTGATTGCGATAAAGGTATGGCTAAAGTTCATTTACTGGTCACCTCGTTGGAAGTACCCACTGAGTATGGACCTTGGGTAACCCAAGACAACGAAGTAGAACATCAGTACTCCACTGGTGATGACTGCAACAGCAGCTTTGAAGAACCAAGGGACATCTTCTTTGACGTGGGGCGAGATGAAACCTTCTACGAACGCAGCCATCACAAAAAGGCAAAAAGCACACATTGCGATAGGGATCGTATCGACGGCAGTTTTCTTGAGGTTGTCGATTCGTCGGTTACCGTTGGTGTACCACCAGCTGACGCCGATCTTCAAACCAGCCCCCGCCGAAAGTACGATCGCAGTCAGCTCTAGCGGACCATGGGCGGTGACAAAGTTGAAAAAGTTTTCGCTGGCAACGGCCGAATCACCGCGCAACATCACGCCAAACGATGCTCCTAAAGCCACCGCATTCTTTCCCAGCGTGATAAACCCCGGTACGATAAACAACATCATCACGAAGCAGTACAAGCCGATCGAGCCGTTATTGATGATGTAGAATCCGGCCATGAAGTTGTTTTCGCCCCACGATCGGCCGGAGAAGTTTTCGAACCCGGATTCCATCTGGCTGATCTGTTCACTGCCCAGTACATCTTCGGCGAAACCCTTCCAGATTTGGTCGTCGTGAGCTAGAAAAGCGCTGGCCAAAAACAGCACCCAGAAGAAAACGATCGCGATGTGAACGGCCGTGTCCTGAAAGATTGCCGCCGGCACATCGATGAATACCTTCTGCGACCACTTCCGCCATTGATATCGCTCCGCCCGATACATTTGGCTGTGAGCTCTGGCCACTAACCGATGTAGGTAGTCGACTGTTTTGGGGGGGAACTGCCACGCTTCGGCTAACGCCAAATCAGCACACGCCGAACGGTAGAGTGTGGAAAACCGAGCCACTTGCGGCGCCGGCAAACGCGCGCCTTTACTCGAACCGCCAATCTGGTCACAGAGCTTTTCCAGCTCGCTCCAAAGCGGCTGACGTTGGTCAAGGATTTCAGATACTTTCATTCCCACTCCCCGCGTTTAAAGGGATCTACCAGAACGTTGGCTTTTTCAGGGGAACCCTCAATCGCTGATTCGCTCTTTTTACCGAAAGGATCGTCCAGCGATGGCAGACCAGGAACGATCGGACTGACTTCGGGGATCGCAGTGACCGCTGGTTTTCCAATGGACGAAGGATCTTCTTCGCTATTGAATCGCGAAAACGTTTTGAAGTACAGGGCACACAACAGCAACGTGCAGTCCATGTCTTGGGGGAAACCAAATTGAGTCATCAACGGCCGCGCTAGTCGCGCTGCAATTTCGTTGGAGTGTTCAGGCCCCAGCCGCGCGGTGGCTTCAACAAACGCGGCCAGTGCTTTGGCCAATGAAGGGCTGACGGCAAAGTCATTTGGAATCATCTCGGCAAGCTTTGCGACGCGCGGGTCGGAGAAACTAACCAGCTCAGGAGCCCAATCGCGTTCGACCAAGACAACCATCGTTCCAGCGACTAGATCGCCAATGCGCTGGAATTTCTTAGTGAACACCATACAGGCCAACCCGGCTAGAAACAGTGGGAAGCCGTATGCGTCTTCGTAGTAATCAAAAACGAAAAAGATCGTCGCCGGCATGAACGGCATGATGTCTAGGAACCGAAACAGATTTCGCACCATCGCTTGAACGCCATCGATCGCTGAACCGTCAGTCGACAATACACGAATGTTTGCAATTTGCTTCCCAAACGTTTGGCCGTTTCGAAGTGTTTCACAGACGGCACCGTAGAACCAGAACACCAACGCTGCGATGATGGCGAGCACGCCAAAGGATGACACTAGAAGTTGGCCAAAAAAATCGCCGCTGATTTGTGGAATCAGCGAAGCCAAGAGCATGAAGAATAAGATGATGGCCACGCAGCAGCCAATCAAAGCCATTCCCACGATCCCCAGATCTAGGGCGTATGCCATGAGCCTGCGGAAAGGGCCAACGACTTGATATTGAAACGCAATTCGCTCTGGCGTCTCGACACGCACGGTGGTGCCGAGTTGTTGGAATTGCGAAGTTGGCCGTTTCGGATGGCTCATCAAGATCTGTTTTGGGCTGCCGCGTCGATCATAGAAAGAGAATCTTCAGTTTAACATCCTATCGCGGCAGTATCGAGTCCCCAAAAAAGCCGGCCGTGTAATCACGCGTAGCGGTTTGCCCACACCAACATCATCTTCAGCCCCGTTCCAAAAACTCTAGCACCGTGGGCCTGACCTCGGCGATGAGAAACGCAGAGCCCGCAACGCAGATGAAGTTTTGCTCGTACGGTACGGCTGTCGCGCGCTGCCACGCACCAACCGGTTCTTCGTTCGTTTCTACTCGGATCGTTTTCCCTGCGGCTTGGCAGTCAGCAATGACGGGCTCCGCCAATTTGACTAATTTGGCCACCGACAGTCCGCGTGGATTATTCTTATACTTGGTGAAAATCACTCGATCAAAAAGTGGAACGATGCGCTCGAGCATTCGTTGACAGTCCTTGTCGCGTGTTGTTCCGAAAACGAGTATTCGTTGGTTTGCTTGTTTCCACGCCGGTAACTCTTCCTGTAGCATCTCCGCCAGCGCCTGAACCGACGCCGGGTTGTGAGCCATGTCCATCAAAACCGTTGGGGCGCTGCCGATGATCTCGATACGGCCCGGCAACGATGCCTTGGCCAGTCCTGCGCGAATCGCAGTATCAGGAATTGCCCAACCTTTCTCGCGCAGCAACATTAGCGCTGCTATGGCCAGCGATGAATTATTGCGTTGGTGTCCGCCCGGCATTTTTAGCTTCAAGTCGGCGATCTGCGTTTTTTTTTCGCCGACGTTCATTTGGAACGAAAACGCCTCGGCGCTTCCATTTGCAGAAATCTCAAACGCTTGGTTACGCAAATAGAACACGCCGCCACGTTCTTTTGCCACGTTCTCGATGACTTCTCGGCTTGGGGAATCCGTCACGCCGCTGATGACAGGAACTCCCGCCTTGATGATGCCAGCTTTCTCCGCCGCGATCTTCTCAAGCGTATCGCCGAGAATGCGTGTATGGTCACGACTGATGTTGGTAATGATACAGACTTCCGGTTGGCAGACATTGGTTGAATCAAGGCGACCACCAAGCCCCGTCTCTAGGACGATTGCATCACAATTTTCGGCCGCAAAAAAATCGAACGCCATGGCCGTGGTATATTCGAAGAACGAGACAGGTTGTTTGCCCTCCGCCGCGAGCGTTTTGTCGAATTCTTGAATCTTGGTGTCGATCCGTTGGAAAGCGGCAACCATCTGGTCGTCGGTGATCAGGTGACCGTCGACGGCCATGCGCTGGTGAATGGTCTCCAAATGTGGCGAAGTATAGACGCCCGTTTTCATTCCTGCCGCGCTAAGCGCTGCCCCCAGCATAACACAGACGGAGCCTTTGCCTTTGGTGCCGGCAACGTGGATGACCGAGGTGCTGTTTTCTGGGTTGCCCAGCCGCTTCATCAGGTCACGCATTTTCGACAGGTCGAAATTCTTGGCGCTGTCGGGAACCTGACGTTCATAGTCAATTCTCCCAAACAGTTTGTCCAGAAACGGAAGAAGCGGATTGGCGGAGGATGAATTCATTTCGGCTCATTGTTTGCGATAGGCCCACAAGAGAAAAGCGGGGTAGGCAAAATACCGTTGTAGAGCCAAATGGACATGGCCGTCTGCAGATGCACAAACCGTCTTAGAAGCAGGGGGGCTGAGAATGAAGCCACCGATGAACGCAAATGGAGGCAAATGGACGCGGACGTCAGCATTTGCGCCGAGCCCATTTCATTCAGGTTTCTCCCGAGTCAAAAAGGCCGCGACCAGCAATCCAATGCCTCCGATGAACGCTGCAGCCGACAGAACGATGCTAAAGCGCGGTCTTGGTGGCACGTATGTCGTAGCCTCAGATGCGAAAGAAAAGGCCAACAACATGATTCCAACGAGGGCATAAATTCCGGGAGGCCACAAGTGATTCCGTGGCGTCGATGATTCCGAAGAAGCGGCTGGGGCACGGTATGGATTGTGATCTTGCACAGGGACAACGCTTGGCTGAAAAGAAGTATCGCAAATAACGCGATCAAATTGTAGTCGCCAGTCGTCTTGCAGAGCTGAGTTGACCGGTAGTGGGATTCGCCAGAATTCCTGCTCAGCCAAAAATTTCTGGCGAACTCTACGACGCTTGGCTGATCATTTCAAGTTTGACAAATCTCTAATATTCCAGCTTCACGCCGAGGAACAAATTGTTGGCTTGGTAGGGCAAGCTTCCGATTGAATCGAGTTCGATGTCCCCGGTGCCAATAAAGCGGTACTCGACAACGAAATCCATCGCCTGATTGACCCGTGTAGAAACACCACCGATGGCTTGGTAGGTCAACGCAGTGTCGTCTTCGGAGACTTCTCTGGCCGTGGTTGTATTACCAAAGGTCGTACTTTGAGCGTCGACGTCGACCCACGAAATTCCGATGCCTGCTCCACCATAGGGGGTGAACCGAGTCTGGTTAGGCAGTTCGAAGATGACGTTTTTCATCAATGAGTACGCGCGTACGTCAGCCGAAAGATCGGTCGCAATAACCCCCGGGACGTTTCGACTCAACTCGTTTTCGCGAATCGCAAACTCAATCTCAGAGCGTAGACTTCGACTATGGCGACGGCCCATAGCACCGCTGATCGCAAAACCAGTGTCTTTGGTTTCTGGATTGTCTGGCGGGAAAATGAGTGAGGTCGGTTCACCCGGCATGAGAGCGGTTCCGGGATTGGTACCAACTCCGGGGATGCCGGCAGGTAGGTCGGCACTTGCAAAATTCCAGCCGCCCATCAACGTGAAGGTTCGGGTAAAGCCTTTGGCGAAGAGGCCGCCTAAAGGCTTTTTTGAATTGGAATCGTACATCGCGTTTACATCGTTTGATTGTGCGAACGCGGCACTACCAAAGGTCAACGCGATGACGGCTGTCGTTGCGGCGATCCGGGAAATTTTTAGAAGGCTGGTTTTCATAGATAAACCTGAAATGCGTGAGCTCAATGAAGGTTGCGGGCCGGACTGGCCGCGACTTGTTCATCAACATCGTCATTTCTGGTTTAATTTTACCGACCCGCACTAAGTACCCGTGCAGTTTATCTATCTTCATAAACGCCCGTCGCTAGCAAAGTGCGGAGAACCGCAGCACCATCTCCTTGCTTAATCAGTAAGGTCGCCCTAGTCCAAACAACCGTCTTCGGTCAGTCAAAATATGAGACATGTATCGGATGCAGCGATAGTTTTGCGTGGATGGATTCGATGTCAAAAAGGAAGGCTCCCCAGCTTACAGGCGCGGGTTGTTTGAGGTGGTCTGGGTTTTCAGGGCCAGCGGCGAGCTTAAAATTTTCAATTTTTAAGTTGGCAAGCATGGAGATTATTGATGGCCAAGAAACGGACTTCACGACGAGTTTACGATGACGACTTCAAATCCGAAGCAGTTCAAATGTTGCTGGATGGCCACTCAGCCAGTTCGGTGGCGCAGCGTTTAGGCGTTTCTTGCCCAACGACAGTTCGTCGTTGGAAACGTCAGCAATTAGCAGCAGCCGGCCCCGTAGCGGACGCTATGGACAACCGTGTTAAGGCCCTGGAAACGGAATTGCGTCGCGTTGAGCGTGAACGCGACGTTTTAAAAAAAGCTTTAATCATTTTCGGCCGGCAAGAGTAGCCACGATCTACCCGGCAGCGTTGTCCCTCATCGACCAAGCTGTCGCTTCGGAGCGAGAGGTATGCGATTTTCTATCGCTAAGCCGTTCGCAATTTCAAAACTGGAAGCAGTTTGAGAGTACTGCTGGTGAAGAGTCAGATGCTCAGTTATTGCCTCTTATTACATCACTGTTTCACCGACATCGTCGGCGATACGGCAGCCGTCGGATCATGGAGGAACTTAAGAGTATGGATATTTCTTGTAGCCGCCAAAGAGTAGCTAAACTCATGAAAACAGGCGGTTTGACAGCGATTCAGCCCAAGTCGTTCAAGCCCCGAACGACCGAAAGCAGGCACCACTTGGGGTATAGCGCAAACCTTCTTTTGGATCTTGAAGAACCTGCGTTACCGCATCGCTTGTGGGTCGGGGATATCACTTACATTCCCGTCGAGAAAATTGGCTTTGGCTACCTGGCAGTTCTCATGGATCGGTTTACACGGCGCATTGTTGGTTGGGATTTTCGTGATGACATGACAGAAGCTTTGACCCTAAATGCCTTGAAGAAATCGATTCGAATCATTCAGCCGGCGGTTGATTTAATTCATCACACCGACCGCGGCGGACAATATGCCGGCAAAGCCTATCGTAAAGTGTTGAGCCGCGCGCAGATGTTGCAAAGTATGAGCCGCGCTGGCGATTGCTATGACAATGCATTTATGGAATCTTGTTTTGGAACGATCAAGAACGAACTCGAAATGACCGAATATAAAAGTATCAAACAAGCCAAGCGTGAACTCACAGAGTACATTCATTACTACAACACGCAACGAAGACATTCTTCGCTGGGGTATCTAACACCTGCTCAGTTTGAAGCCGCCGCATGAGAGGCGCAAGCTCGCCGCTGGCCCTGAAAACCAGACCACCTCAGTTTGTCCCAATGGAAATCATCGATGAAATCGAGGATTGCAATCTTGCTATTGCTTTCCCTAACTCTCACAAGTTCGGGTTGCGCTAGCGGTACGCACATCAGAAACGCCGGTGCCTCAACGTATGACCTTGGTCGCGCCCCCGAGGAAGTGGGGCAGGTCCAATCTTCCGCGAAAGCTACTCGTTTCCAGAAAGCCAATTTTGGTTTGGTTAAATTAGAACCACCGGTGGCTGAGGCCGGTATTGGCGAGGCGCACGTAGAAGTCGCCAAAATTCAAAAAAAGGAGCCCAAATCCCAGACCGCAAAGCCTATTGTCAACGTCGGCTACTTGGAAGAGGAGGCTGGCGGGCGATCGAACGCAACCAAGATTGATATCGGTGCGTTTGATGATTCGGAGCTAGACGAGAATCAGTCGAAGCAAAAAGGAATGGGGTGCATCAGGGAGGCAGATGACGTCGACGGCGTGACAGGTGTCGTGCTTGATGGAGTCGTCGCGCAATCGCAACCGCTAGCGCTCGATAGAAATTTTGCACCGACTATCTGGACGGGGGTCAGCATCGATGAAGTTCGCGCGTTAGCATACGAATATCATCCTGTCATCGCCCGCGCCCAAGCGAAGCTAGACGCGCTGCGTGGGCGTTACTTACAAAAAGGGTTGCCCAACAATCCGATGGTTGGCATCAACGCCGACGATGTCAACGAGGGTGGGCGACCTGGTCGGTGGGGCGTGCAGTTCGGTCGTAAGGTTGTCCGAGGCGGCAAACGCCAGTCCGATCAAGCGATCGTGTGTGCCGAAATGGAAGTCGCGACCGAGGAACTCAAAGTTGCCCAACGCAAATTGGACACTGACATCACAACGCGCTTCTATGACTGCATGGTGGCTCAGGAGCAACTGGCGATGGCGGAACGTATGCGATCGCTCGCCACTCGAGCGACCGAGCTATCTCGAAAGCTATATGCTGCAGAAGAAGTGGCGCGGTCTGCCGTTCTGCAAGCTGAACTGGAATTGGAAAAAGCGCACGTGGCCGCAAAACGCATCGAGAACCGGCATCTGTGGGCGAAGCGACAACTCGCGGCACTGCTAGGACGTGAAGAAATCCCAACGGAAAATGTCGGAGGCTCGATCGATGAGGTGTCGTTGAACGCAAGCTTCGAAGCGACTTACGATCGACTGTTAAAGCACAGCCCGGAGCTTTCTGTATTGTTTGCCGAGATCGAGCGCGCTCGGCGTGTCGCGTCGCGCCAGCGGCTGGAGACGGTTACGGATTTAACTTGGCAAACGACCATCCAGTACGATACGGTCGACGATAATTTGATCGGTGGATTTCAACTCACATGGAAGATCCCCAGCCTCAATCAAAATCAGGGAGCGATTTACGAAGCCGAACGTAACGTGGCAGTCGGCCAGCACACCGCCGAGATCAAAGCGCTTGACATTCGCCAGAGACTTTCGCGCCAATGGCAGCAATACGTTGACGCGCAGCTGCAAGTCGACGCTTTTCGAAACATCATTCTGCCGAAATCGCAGGAGACTCTAGAGATACTCATGAAAGGCTACGCCACCGGCGAGACCGAATTACTAGAAGTTTTGATGGTTCAGCGTACTTTTTTCCAGACACAAGTTGCATATCTTGAAAACGTCCGTTCCCTCAGTCGCCAAAACGCTAGAATTCATGGGATGCTGCTTAGTGACAGTCTCAGTCAATAAGAACCTATCTCGAAACCTCGTCGCAGATTGGACACTTTTGATGCGCCCGACCCGAGGTTTCAGGATAGGTGCTAAACTCCAACACACAGAATCTACAACGCATCGAACAGGCTTTTTTTGCTGCAACGCTGACATGTTTGAAACATTTTTTTTGCCCACGTTTAAGCTAGCCTCATGTTCCATCTTAGCCCACGTTGAATCGCTTTCCTGCTAACTCTAGCCGTTGCAGCATACGGTGATTCGATTCCTAACCAAAACAAAAATAGAACTAAGAACGAATGTCCTCTTCCACCAACCAACGCAAGCAAGCTACCAACGTTCAAGGAACGTTGTGGGTGGTGGCGTTGTTGGCAGCGCTTGCAATCGGCTATTCCACTCGGTCGATGTGGTCGCCACACGTTGACGGATTGGTCGCTTCGTTCCGGAATGACAAGTCGGGTTCTCAACATAATGGGCACGCCGATCACACGAATCACGATGAATCAAATGATCACGCCGGACACGCCAGCCACGATGACAGTGGCGCTGCGGGCATGGAAGATTCGATCAAGTTGACCGTGAAGCAGCAGAAGAATTTGGGCATGAAGACGGCGTTGGTCGAAACATCAGACTTCACCAAATACGTCGTCGTGCCGGCGCTTGTTGTGGATCGTCCCGGTCGTTCCAAGGTCCAAGTTACCGCACACGCAGCTGGAATCGTGACGTCCGTTTTTCCACTGGAACGACAAATCGTCGATCCCGGTACGGCCCTGTTGGCCATGAGGTTGATTCACGAGGACATTGTTTCCTTGCAAGCTGAATTTCTCAAATCGCTTTCGCGCAGGGATGTGATGATTAGGGAATGTCGTCGTCTGGAAGAAATGGGTTCAGATATCGTTGCCGGAAAACGTATCATTGAAAAACGGAACCAGCTGGATCTTGTTAAAGATGAAATTACCTCTCTGCGTCAGTCGCTGGTCTTGCACGGAATTGAATCAGAAAAAGTAGAGGAGTTAGAGTCGACCCGGAAACTGATCAAGGAGGATGTGTTTACTGTGCCGCCCTATCCTGACGTCGATCGTTCGACAGGTTCGATTGACTCAGACTCCGTTGTAACCGCGGTTCCTCAATACCATGTCCAGTCCATCGAGGTTTTCCGTGGCGAGACTGTGCAGGCC